>JACAFC010000099.1 GCA_013388515.1 Ignavibacteriaceae bacterium
AAAATTATGTCCTCGGTACTGAGATGATACTTCCTAATGGAGACTTGCTCAAGACCGGCGGCAAGAATATGAAGGATGTAGCCGGTTACAATCTTAGGGATTTTATTGTCGGCAGTGAAGGTACCTTAGGAATAATCACCAAAATTATGCTTAAGCTTATCCCGCTTCCATCCAAAGCTATTACACTTTTAGCTTATTTCGATAAGCTTAATGACAGCGCAAATTCAGTTTCGGAGATAATAGCATCTCATATTACTCCGTGCATGATGGAGTTTCTAGATAATACAACCATAAACTGCATAGAAGATTACACCCATATCGGTCTGCCAAGAAGCAGTGAAGCCATCCTTTTAATTGAAGTTGATGGAAGAGGAAGTATAGTTCAAGAAGATGCTGAAACTGTTAAAAATATTCTAAAGAAAAATAATGCATCTTTGGTTAAAGTAGCAGAAAATGCGGAAGAGGGGTTAAAGTTGAAAACAGCTCGCCGAAGTGCTTTTAGCGCATTAGCTAGAAGAAGACCAACTACAATTCTCGAGGATGCAACAGTGCCTCGAAGTGAGCTGCCAATTATGATTGAGAAAGTGAGCGAAGCAGCAAGAAAATTTAATCTAACCTTCGGAAATTTTGGCCATGCCGGTGATGGAAATCTGCATCCAACATGTTTAACCGATGAGAGAGATCATCAAGAAATTGAGAGAGCACATAAGGCATTTGAGTTTATTTTTAACGAAGCAATAAAACTTGGCGGTACAATTACCGGTGAGCATGGAACCGGTTTATCCAAAAAGCAATTTTTAGAATTAGTTGCAGGTACACCAGGAGTTGAGATGATGCAGAAAATAAAATCAGCAATAGATGAAAACAATATTATGAACCCCGGGAAAATTTTTTCTATTTCTCCGAGATGCGAAGGGACAATGCCAAGGAATAGGGAAGCGATTAAAGAGTTCTAAGTAAGGTGCTTGTTTTTTTGTGACCTTATTCACAATTAAATCCTGATTTAATGGAATTTGAGTATGAGAGGGAAACATAATATCATCATTCAATTTAAAGATCTTTGCTTAACCTTAGTAACAAAGAATAAAAAGTAGATTCAACCTTATTACCTTATTCACAAAACAGAAGATGAAGATAGAATACAACAACCTCTACACACATTTTATTTTCATTACCCAAGATCGTTATCCTTACATTAAAGAGAAAAATAGAAACCGAATTGAAAAATATATAACTGGAATAGTTAACAATAATGATTCTAAGCTTTATTCTATTTATGCAAACCCTGAACATGTACATCTGTTAGTATCTCGTTCTCCCAACTTATCTGAAAGTGAATTAGCAAAGATTGTATGCGAAAGTACAAAGCGGTTTATAAATCAAAATAAGTTGTGTACTGGTCACTTTGATTGGCAGGAATCTGCTGCTGCTTTTTCAGTTTCTAAATCTGATGTTGATAGAGTGTGTAAGTACATTCTCAACCAGCCAAAGCATCACAAGAAGGTAAGTTTTGCCGAGGAGTACGAAATGTTTATAAAGTTTTATCAGAAAACTATACGTGCAGCAAAATAAGGTAATAAGGTTGAGTTGATTAACTGTGCCGTTGTTACTAAGGTTTAAGAAAAAAATATAGACATAAATACCTCTTTCATGAATAACCTTAGTAATCTAAATATGCTTTGTTAATACTAACCTTATTACCTTATCATTGAAGAGTGATGTTATAAAAAATATCGAAATATAGATAAGTTAATAAGCTTGGTTTTATACTTAGTTTTTGTTACTAAGGTTAAATAAAAAATACGATTAGGTATTTTAGCTTTACAAGAATTAACTAACCTTAGTAACATAAGTCTGCGTTTTTCGTATAACCTTATCAGCTTATTTTCTATTGACGCAATGTAAAAGATTAGATAATCGAAATACCATAAAAGTGAAAAATAATTCGAAACATAACATGCGTCTCTTAGGTGTCCTGCCAAGTGATGATGTACTTCAGCAGTGCATTCATTGCGGGATGTGCCTTGCTGTTTGTCCTACTTACGAAATGACAAAGAACGAAAGATCATCTCCTCGCGGAAGAATTAAACTGATTAAATCCGTTGCTCGCGGTGAAATGCAAATAACAAAACTTTTTGTAGAAGAAATGAACTTTTGCTTAGACTGCCAAGCTTGCGAGACTGCTTGTCCTGCTGGAGTAAAATACGGCTCAATGGTTGAAGCAGCAAGAGTTGAAGTTGATAATACGAGTTACAGATCGTGGTTTTACAGGTTTGTAAAAAAATTTTTACTTCGTACGATTGTCGGTTCAAGAAGCAAGTTGAAGCTCGTTTCTAAATTGCTTCGCATTTACCAGAATTCGTTCATAAGAAAAATGCTGCACAAATCGGGTGTAATGAAAATAATTTTTACTAACCTTGAAGAAATTGATAAACTCTCTCCAACTGTTTCAGAAAAGTTTAGCGATGAGATTATTCCTGAAATCACCATGCCTAAAGGTGAAGTGAAATATAAAACAGCTTTTCTCTCTGGCTGCTTGATGAATGTTATGTTCGCAGAAATAAATAAAGATACCGTTGAGGTTCTGCAAGCTTGTAACTGTGAGGTGTTTACTCCTAAGAATCAAATTTGCTGCGGTTCACTTCAAGCGCACAATGGTGACTTTGAAACTGCAAAAAATCTTGCAAAACATACAATAGACGTTTTTTCAAGCTATCAATTCGATTACATGGTAGCAAACTCTGCCGGCTGCGGTGCATTTATGAAAGAGTACGGACATATATTGAGCGATGATGTTAAATACGCAGAACGGGCAAGGAATTTTTCGAGGCGTGTTAAGGATATTACCGAGTTCCTAACAGAAACTGACGTACCGCTTAAATTAAAATCAATGGCAGAGAGCATTACTTACCACGATGCATGTCACCTTGCACACACTCAAAAAATTACTGAACAGCCAAGGAAAATTCTCAAAGCTATTCCTGGCGTGAGTTATAATGAATTGGAAGAAGCTTCCTGGTGCTGCGGAAGTGCTGGAATTTATAATATTGTTCATTACAAAGATTCGATGGTAATTCTTGAAAGAAAGATGGAGAATATTAGAAAGACACATTCAAAAGTTGTAGTTACAGGTAATCCCGGCTGCTTGGCGCAGCTTCGTTATGGTGCTCAGCGTTTTGGGGTTGAAGTGGAAGTGATGCATCCAATTAGTTTGATTAGGAAAACAATTTAGGTTTGATTATTAGAATTTGCTTGATTAAGTTTTCATCAGATTTAATTAGTTAAAATCTTAGTGGAATATTATGGAACGAATCATCAAAGTACACATCGAAAAACTGCCTGAAGGTTTATATCTTGCAACATCTGATGATATTCAAGGTCTTGTAGCTCAAGGACGAACAGCTACAGAAGCACTTGAAATAGCAAGAGATGTTTGCCGTAAGTTAATTGAAGCTCAGACATCATCTGATAACGAAGTGCGGCTTTCACCTATCGCAGAATCCTTTGATTATCCTTTGATTATTGCTTCTTGAGATGGGAAGACTTGCCGGCTTCAAGTACCGCGAAATTATTAAACGACTTCGACATTTGGGATTCGATTTTCATCGCCAGGCAGCAGGAAGTCACGAAATATGGTATAATCCTGCTACTAAACGATATACTACAATTCCCAATCACACGGGAGATATGCCTGAAGGAACTCTACGAGCAATTCTCAAGCAAGCTGGTATCGAACCTGATGATTTTCTTTCTCATTAAACCATTTCTTTTTAGCTCCATTCAAAAACACAAAAAATAATCTTCTAGTATCAAATTATTTCCTTGCATGAGTTCTATCCAATTGGAAGAAGCTTCCTGGTGCTGCGGAAGTGCTGAAATTTATAATATTGTTGATTACAAAGATTCGATGATAATTCTTGAGCGAAAAATGGAAAACATCAGAAAGACAAATTCCCGGGTTGTGCTTACGGGAAATCCGGGTTGTTTAGCCCAACTGCGTTATGGTGCAAAAAGGTTTGGTGTTGATGTGGAGGTGATGCATCCAGTGAGTTATATTCGAGGTGCATTGGAAATTTGATGCTTTAACACTTAAAAACTTTTTTGCATTTATTTCTTGACATTCGTTTTTTTTTTTTTTTTTTGAATATTTGACAGAGAAAAAAAATTATTTATCTGAAAGCCAAAAGCGGGGGTTTATGAATCCTAAACTTCAAACCATTATCTTAGTTTTAATCTTTATCTTACTCTCCGTCACAGCCCAAGCCCAAGTCTTCATCAAAGAAAAGGTAGAAGTAAATCCGCGAACTATTCTAAGCTACAGCCCCGCAACTAATGCACACAGCGTAAGATTTGAATTTGAATGGGCGGCAGTTGTTGTACCGGAGAATAATCACTTTTATAACGCAAACCTCAATGTGAAAACGGAAGTAAAGGACAACTGTGAAAACTCATTGGGATTAAACGATTGGGCTTACGGATGGCCAAGCGGCAGTCAAACAATAAACATTACAAATGCCAATGCTTATCGTTATGATTTTTTTATAGGAATAAATGGTTTTTACGATGCTTACCAATTCGTAGACCTAACGCTTCGCATTTACTTGGATAACAATCTTGATACGCTTTATAATTGGAGGATAATGGGTAATGTACCGGATTATTACGAAACAAGACATCATTGGGTATGGATTACCGACAAATTTAATTTTCAGATTCCCTATCCTGATTTAGATTTCATGGGCAGTATTACCGACATGAACTACAACCCCGATTATGATTGCAGCCCGAATTCTGGAGTAAGCTTAGTGAAAGATATGCTTAATTTGACGATATTAAACGGAACAGAATTTGTTTCATTCTATGATTACAGAACCGAAGAAACAGTTTACGGAAGTATATCGGTGCATTTCAATGAACTTTCGGATATAGATATACAGTATGACAGACCGCTGTACGGGACTGAAGATAAGTACATAGTAATAGAAGCAGAAAGCAATGGAATAGTTGAAAGAGATTCGGTGAAAATAAAACCCCTTGACTATCAGCTTGAGGTGATAGTAGAACCTGACACTATAGCACCGGGAGATACAGCCATAGTAACAGTAACAAAGAAAAATAATGACGGCACAATAACCGATTTTGACAGCGGACAGCTTTTTGAAATAGGGATGCTAGATGGATGCGTGCTTGGGAATATATTTGTGGGAGCTGATTCCGGGAAATATTTTACTGATGTACCCCAGCCAATGATATTTAAGGCAGATGCAAACGCAGAAGTTGGTACAGTTAAACTTAGAGTTGGCTTGATAGAACAAATTGGAGGAATAAGCAAAAGCGTAGGAGGAAATGGGAATGAATTAACAACCGAAAAAGAGGCACGAACACTCAGCTTTAACAAAATAAGAAAACCAACGGCCAACAACGCACCTCCACCCACCCCCGAAAATACAGAAAATTTCTGCCCGGGAGTTACCCCAACCCAACGAATATATAAAAATACTGAGTTTGTAGTGGGGGGTGATTGGATTGAGTTGATTGAGCCAAACAATGAAACTGGAGATCGTTCCATTACCGCTGAACCATCAATGCCAAATCTGCATATTAAATTGAGAATAAAGGGTCTGGTGCAAGGAACATTGAAATGCAGCTTAAAAGTAAACTGGAAAAATTTAGATCAAGCTGGTCATCCGGTATATGGTGCTACAATTGAAGTTCCGGCACAAGATCAAAACTCCCTATTCCCCATTTATGAATGGGATATGAATTGGAATAACATTATAGTTGGAGGAGATGATATAAAGCTTGATGTTGAATATACAAGCATTCCTTATAAAGTGTTTAAGAAAACTTTCAAAGTACCTATAAAAGTATTGGGGAAAGATCAGATAGAAGAAACATCTATCAGAGGATATGTCTCAACACAATTAACTGAACCATTTGCTTCTCACATGAAAATAGTAATTTATTTTGAAAGTACATGGGAGCAATTTTGGGGAAGTGGTTATCCTAAAGTTGTGTACCATCCCCATGATTGGGGATTGTGCGGTTTAAGTAAAGAAAGACCAACTATCGCTGAAATATGGAATTGGAAGGAGAATGTAAATTCAGGGATCCAAATTCTAATGGAGAAATATAACTGGTCACTAGGTTATCCTCAAAGAGTTAGAAATGGCACTACGTGGTATATAGATAAAAAAGGCAAAAAGCAGTGGAGGGATCCAATATACCCGCATTCGGATGATTGGTACCCGCATGCATATACAAATGCTTTGAATTTTAATGAAGAACAAGTTTGGAAAGAGACTCATCAAAGATATCTTAGTGGCGCTTATTGGCGTTGGTATCCCAATGATCCAAGAAATCGAAATAGTACAGGAGAATGGAAAGCAGAGCCATCAAGGAAAAAACATAGACGCGGTGAATTAGCATGGGAAAAATTTATTAATTTTCCACCAGAGTGGAGATAGAGGAGAACAGAATGAAATTTTACAATCTTTTTTTTGAAATACTATTAAGTAAAATCTTTTTTGTAATATTCACTTTAGGATTTACCTTACATGCCCAGCCTTATTATTTCTACGAGGAAATGGTATCGGATAACTATGATGATATTTATAGAGTAAATTTAAGCAACGGGGAAAAAATATTATTTATTGAAGACGTTAGAACCCCCTTTTCATTTACAACTGATAATTACCAACACTGGTTTTTTCTCTTTGCAGGTGAAAAAATATTTGCCTATAGACCCGAAACATCAACTATTGTTGATAGCATTTCACCATTTGGTGATTATGAATATGGATTATCAGCTTTTAGTATTAATTCTTTAAACCAGCTTTTTCTTTCGTGGTTAGAAAACCTTGATGAAAGTATGGTTCTTAATACTTATTTATTAGACTTAAATTCTTTGCAAATAATAAAATCATGTTCTGCAAGTATCGAAAGCGATGCAATTATTTCAAAAAGTGGTCATTATATATATCTTTTAGCGCGAGATTCGTTAGGAATTAATTATTTCGAAAAATATTCTATTGAACTCGATTCAATAGTTGATAAAAAATATTTTTTTGAAATAAATAACGAAGAATCGCTTTTCTTCGATGATGGCAAAAAAGGGATGGTTTTATTAAGCTATAATGAGACTGAGCATAATAATACACCTAGATACTTTGTTTATGATGTTGATAATAATCTGTACTTTCCTGGGATTTCATTTCATCACCGTTCGCATGGCTATCTTTCACCGAACTCGGATTTTATCATATTACAAAAAGCACCATGGGTACCAGAGAGACCTCATGCAGAATTAATAAACGGTTATGTAAGTCTTTATAAAGTCACTACTGGTGAGTTAGTAATGAATCTACAATTACCTCCTGATGGTAAATTACTATTATTCGATAGTTATCCGGATAAATTGTTCTACTATGTTCCAGAGACACAACAGGCTATTACTATAAATCTAAGTGAATTGCATACAGGGTTAGCACTAACTACGATTAATCCATCGACTTCTAATGTAAATTCTGGTTCGTTTATGATGAATGTGAGAGGTCAAGGGTTTGATTCTTTAGCAGTTTTGTACTTTAATGGACAAGCAAGAGCAACAACCTTTATATCAGACAGTGTTTTAACTGCTGATATACCGACATCAGATGTTTCAGTAGCTGGTGCTTTCCCTGTTTGGGTAAAGGATGAGTGGGCAATTTCGGATACACTACAATTTACAGTGCAAGCATCATCACCCAACTTACTCGTAAACCTCAAATCCAGCACTGGCATATTACTAACAACCGGCTCACTTCAATACTATGAGGGTAGCTGGAAAGATGCAGTAAACAACGGCGACGGAACGTTTACTGTAATAACAAACCAAAACAATGTAAGCTTGCGTATGACATACGAGTACGCACAGCAAACTGTCAGCAACATACCGGCGCACAATAACACTTACACATTTCAGACAGTATCAGCAAATGTGCAGTTAAGGAACAGTCAAGGCAGTTTAATAGATACGGGCACGGTTCAATACTATGCTGGTGCGTGGAGAAGCTTTGGTACAACTACCAACGGAGTTGCAATAAAAGAACTTCTCCCTCTCAATTACAGCTTTAGAATGACATACGCTTATGCAAGCATAGACAAGCCACAAAACCTCTCAACTGATCCAATAGTAGTTTTCCAAACGGTTAATGCAGAAGTGCGACTGAAAAACAGCTTCGGTAATTTCCTAGGCGTAGGAACAGTTCAATATTACGCAGGAGCGTGGAGAAGTTTTGGCACAACAACAAACGGAGTAGCAGCAAAGGAACTGCTTCCTTTAAACTACAGCTTTAGGATGACATACGAATTTGCAAGCATAGATAAACAGCAAAACATTTCAGTTGATCCGACAGTAGTTTTCCAAACAGTAAATGCACAAGTACAGTTAAAAAATAGTTTGGGTAATTTAATTGATGCGGGAACAGTTCAGTATTACGCTGGTGCATGGAGGAACTTCGGTACAACAACAAATGGAGTTGCAACAAAGGAACTTCTTCCAATTAACTACAGCTTTAGAATGACACATGCGTTTTTGTCTAAGGATAAACAGCAGAATCTAAGTACAAATCCAGTAGTTGAGTTTGCAACAGTGTTGTGTACAGTAAAAGTAAGCAACACTAACAATCAACCGCTGAATAATGCAAACGTAAAGTATTACGCTGGGAGTTGGAGAGACTTTGGAATAACAAACACTGAAGGAATAACAACAAAGGAATTGCTTCCACAGAACATCAGCTTTAGAGCGAGCTATGGAAGTGCGAGTCAAGATAAGCAGCAAGATATAACCAATAACAATCTGGTTGAGTTTCTCCTAAACGTACCGTGAGAGGTGGTTGGAGGTGGAAAGTTGGCAGTCATCAGTCAACAAATAAATAGTCCCAGAGGGACGAAATGTTGGTAGTAAAAAAATGAAAATGGAAAAAGAGTTCCGCCTGTCTGCCGCCAGGCAGGTAGGAACGAAATAAAAAACAGAGGTTAAGCGTGAAAACCATTGCAATAATAATTTTAATAGTTGGAGCAATTCAATCACAAAGCATTTACGAGCTAACGCCGGGAATAAAAGAAAATCAGATAGTGTTACAGCTTTCTAACATTTCACAAAGTCAATCAGCTGAGAATGTAGAAGTGAAGCTGATAAGACAATCGTCTAATATTAAGTTCAACACAACTGAAGCTAATATAAAAAACCTAAACAAGAAGGAGGAGAAAGAAATCGCATTCAGTTTTGATGTGAACTACGTTGCTGATATTTTGAAGCAAGACACAGTGGAATTTCTAATTACAGACAACAAGACGATCTACCAAACAAAACAATTCATATTCAGCTACACATCGCCGCGAGAATACAGATTAGAGCAGAACTATCCGAATCCATTTAATCCCTCGACAAAAATCAGATACACGATTCCAGGTAATGTAGAGACACGCCATGTGGTGTCTTTACGTATATACGACATCCTTGGCAACGAAGTGGCAACGCTTGTAAATGAAGAAAAACAGCCCGGCTATTATGAAATAGACTTTAATGCAAGCAACATTGCCAGTGAAGTTTATATCTACCGATTAGTGACTGGAAAATTTGTTTCCACAAAGAAGATGATCTTGCTTCGGTAACATTTGATCGATCTGACTAAGCAATCAGTTTATAGGTGCAGCGGACAGGTTTAGCAATTGAACAATGTAACGATTTAACCTAATACTTTCCTAGGTCTGGAAAAAAAATCTTTCTCATCTCACATCTCATTCTTTTGTTTTATTGTACTATTTTTTTAGATTTGACTGTCGGAAATGCTCAAGACTAAGACGCATATTTAGATTTTAAGATTCCTATCACATCATAAAGTAAAATCAAAAACTATAAAATTATTTTTGCTCAGGTAGAAATATTTTATTTATTTTATTATTGCTTATTTAACGATTATTTCCATTTATGAATAGTTCATTTTTAGATTATTTACTTCGCATTCGACTGCCAATAACATTATTTGTGGTTGTTGCTTCATTCTCGTTTACTTATTTTGTAAGCAGGCCTGAACGCGATGGTATAGGTTATCAGCCCGAACAACCTATCAAGTACTCACATAAATTACATGCTGGCGATTTGAAAATAGACTGTAAGTATTGCCATACCGGCGTAGAAAAATCAAGACACGCTATGGTTCCTCCACTAAGTACTTGTATGAATTGTCACTCTGTTGCGCGAAAAGACAGACCAGAGATAATTAAGCTAACCCAATATTTTAACGAGGGCAAAGCTCTTCCTTGGAAGAGGATTCATAGAGTTGCGGACTTTGCTTATTTCAATCATAGTGTGCATGTTAATCGCGGAATCGACTGTATAGTGTGTCATGGTGATATTGCTAAAATGGAAAAAGTACTTCAAGTGAATTCATTTACTATGGGTGCTTGTTTAGAGTGTCATCGAAATCCTCAAAAAAATATTCCGAATATCAGTCAAATAAATAATGGTCCAACTAATTGTTTTGCTTGTCATAGGTAACAAAAGAAATTCTGTATATGAAAGTAAATAGAAAAAAATTCTTCTTAATTGGTTCAACAAGCTTTTTAGGAATTGCATTGTTAAAGAAACTGCCTTTTAGCTTATTTAGAAAAAAGTGGAAATCAAACTACCGCAAAATTGATGTCAAGATTAACTCTTCAGCAATAAGCCGACAGACTAAAGAGGTAGATAATGATTAATGAGAATGATATGAAACCTGAGAAAAGCAGTAATAAAAAGCTGGATGTTAATTATTGGAGAAGTTTTGAGGATTTGCATAATGATTCAAGAATAGTTGAAGCAAGTCATCATGAATTTAAAACTGGTGCCACTGAAAATTTTAATCCCTCGGAATTATCAAATATTTCTCGAAGAAAATTTTTAGCGCTTGTAGGTGCTTCTGCAGCATTGGCTGGTGCTGGTTGTGCAGATTATCCTGACAAAGGTGAAATCGTCCCTTATAATAAAAAGCCCGAAGAAGTAACGTTAGGGAAACCAAACTACTACGCATCTACGTCTTCTGGATGTGAACATAGTTGTGGAGTTTTGGTAAAGACTAGAGAGGGAAGACCAATAAAGGTTGAAGGCAATCCTGATCATCCAATAAATAAAGGGAAAATCTGCCTGAAGTGTCAAGCTGAAATTCTAAACCTATATGATCCAGAAAGATTAAAAGAACCGCAGAAAAAGGTTTTAAGCGGTGTTTTTGACAAAATTACCTGGAAAAAAGCTAACGACGAGATTATTAAATCTTTAATGAATATTGGAGATAAAGAAATTGCAATCATTCTCCAAGGTATTTTATCTCCTTCATCACTCAAAGTACTAAATGAGTTTAAAATAAAGTATCCTTCTGCTCAGATATATTCTTACAAATTTTTTAACGAAGATGTAAGAAATTCGGCATGGCAAAAATGTTATAACAGCTCCCATTTCCCACTTATAAAATGGAATGAGGCAAAAATAATTGTCGCACTTGAATCTGACTTTTTAGGCAGTGAAGGTAACAGAGTAGAGAACTCAGCTTTATTTGTTGAGGGAAGAGATGTTTCCAAAATCGATGAATTTAATCGCTTGTATGTTGCAGAAGGAAATCTTTCATTAACTGGGATGAATGCCGATCATAGAATTCGTTTGAGACCTCATGCCCAACTTGATTTTGTTTTATCACTTATTACTGAGATTTGCAAAAAAACAGGAATTAATTCATTACTTGGCGGATATAAATCGTTAGCTGAGTTTGCAAAACAACAGAATATTTCCCTAACTATATTAAATGCACTTGTTTCGGATTTGATCAAAAATAAAAGCAAAGCAATAGTTCATGCAGGAACAACGTTGCCTGAAGAGGTTCACATTGCTGTTAATTATTTGAATGAGTTACTGGGGAATACAGTTTTATACAGAACTGATTGTTCTGAGGTAACGCTGCTTCCTAATTCTCAAATGAGTGATTGGGAAAATTTGATTAATAAAATGAATTCTGGAAAAATTGGAGTTGTCATACATTTTAACTCTAATCCAGTTTTCCACCTGGCTGATGATTATAACTATGAGAAGGCATTAGCTAAAGTTCCTATGGTGGTCAGTCTAACCGAAAAAGAAAATGAATCATCTGAAAACGCAAATTTTGTACTCCCAATCAACCATGATTTTGAATCATGGGGAGACTTCAAAACAAGAACAGGTTTTTATTCTCTTCAACAACCAATAATAGCCCCGCTGTATAACTCACGTCAGAAAGAGTCAATTCTTTTAACTTGGATTAGCGGGAAATCAGAAACTTATAATGACAAAATCTACCATGAATATTTGATGAACAGGTGGAAGACTGAAGTTTTTCCTTCACTTAATTCGGTTTTATCTTTTGATCGATTTTGGTTTGGGGCGCTTCATGATGGTGTAGTAAAAGTTGATGAAAAAGTCCAAACTGATTTTGCTTTTAATTCAGCAAGCCTTAGTGAATTGAATTCACATAAATCTGCAATTTCGGGGTATTCGATTGTCCTAAAAAATAATTATTCAATTGGTGATGGAAGATTAGCTGATAACGGCTGGCTTCAAGAATTACCTCATCCAGTGTCTAAGATAGCATGGGACAATTATGCCTCAGTTTCATTTGCTACGGCGAAAGAACTGAATTTAAAGAACAATGACCTTATTGAAATAACTATTGGATCAAAAACTTTAAAGATACCTGTCTTTTTGCAGCCAGGTTCCGCCGATAATACTTTTACGATTGAACTTGGTTATGGAAGAAGAAAAAGCGGAACTGTTGGGACCAATGTTGGGTTTGATGCCGGTGTACTCTTAACTAAAAGTAACTCTGGCTCACCATATCTTTTTACAGGAAAGATAAATAAGATTGATGGTACTCATGAACTGGTTACTTCTCAAGAACATCATATGTTTGATAAAGCATTAACAAATGATGCGGCATTAAAGCGAAAAGTAATTCGTGAAGGAACTGTTGAAGAGTATAAGAAAAATCCAAAATTTTTGAAACAAGAAACAGAAGTTGAACTGCACACAGTTTATCCTTTTATTGATTATCCAAATGAAAAGTGGGGAATGTCAATTGACCTTAACAAATGCCTTGGCTGCGGCGATTGTGTAGTTTCATGTACCTCAGAAAACAATGTCCCAATTGTAGGAAAAGACCAAGTTGCAAAAGGGCGTGAAATGCAGTGGATAAGGATAGACCGTTATTATTCCGGTACTGCGGAAGATCCAAATACAAGTTTACAGCCAATGCTTTGCCAGCATTGCGATCATGCGCCTTGTGAAAATGTATGTCCTGTTGTTGCAACAACACACAGCAATGATGGGTTAAATCAGATGGCATATAATCGTTGTGTTGGAACCAGATATTGCTCTAACAACTGTCCCTACAAAGTTCGAAGATTCAACTATTTTAATTATCGAGATTATTTCAACGATGAATATCAGGAAAGCGAAAGTTTTAATTTGATATATAATCCAGAAGTTACCGTTCGGTCTCGGGGTGTAATGGAAAAATGTACTTTTTGCATCCAACGTATAATGGAAGCAAGAGAAGAAGCAATTCGTCAAAATGAAAAACTTAAGGGATCCAATGTTAGAACGGCTTGTCAAGATGCATGTCCTACGAATGCGATTCAATTTGGGGATATCAATGATAAAGAATCCGAATTCCAGAAATATCGCAACCATGAATTGGGTTACTATGTACTTGAAGAATTAAACATTAAGCCGAATGTTACATACATCGCTAAATTAAGAAATACTCATGCGGAGGAAGCTTAGTTGAATATTGATTATACACAGGAATTACCTGTAGTTGAAGGTGGTTTAAAACACGCTCAAATTGAAGAGCTTGTTGCAAATCCATTAGATACAAAACCAGACAGGAAGTATTTTATTGCACTTAGTATAAGTGGAAGTTTGCTGCTTTTAGGGGCTGCCTGCTTAGCACTTACATTTTATTATGGTATTGGTCTTTGGGGAAATAATCAACCTGTTGGATGGGGTTTCGACATTGTAAATTTTGTGTTCTGGGTTGGTATCGGACATGCAGGAACGCTAATATCTGCAATTCTATTTCTCCTTAGGCAGAGGTGGCGAACTGGTATTGCTCGATTTGCTGAGGCAATGACAATTTTTGCTGTTATGTGTGCTGGGCTTTTCCCGGCTATTCATACCGGCAGGCCTTGGTTAGATGGTTACCTCATGCCGTATCCAAATCAACATGGACTATGGGTCAACTTTACTTCTCCACTTATTTGGGATGTGTTTGCTGTATCTAC
>JACAFC010000049.1 GCA_013388515.1 Ignavibacteriaceae bacterium
AATTGGGTTAGTGCAGTTGTTACAGTTTTGCTTGCAGTATTATTCGCATTTTTGTTTGTGATGGATTTTGATGAAAACCCAGCTTTGGTTTCAATTAATGGAAAGTTCCTTCACATTGAAAATAAAAAGGGTAGGGTACTCTGGACGAAGAAGTTGGGATTAGACCTAGAGAGGATTGAAAACAAGAATATTGCTAAAATGATTTATCGCTTTGAAAACGTAAATCAGGATGAATTTAATGAGTTAATATTATGTAATGAGTTTTTTGATAATACAACTGATACGATTAATCCAGGACGAATAGTTTGTTTTGATTATAAAGGTAAACAACTTTGGCAATATGTTTTTAATGATCCCATTTACGCAAAAGGAGAACTACAACCTTTGTTTTATTCAACTTACTTAATTGATGTTAAAACCCAAGGTAATACAAAAACTCTATATGCCATTGCAGCTAACTCAAATTTTGCAAGTGCGGTCTTTAAATTAAATGCTAGTAATGGGGAAAGAATAAAAAACACCCTGTGGAATGCTGGTCATTTTCATGATGGAATTATAGGTGATTTTAATAAAGATGGTGAAAATGAAATTGTATTAACAGCTATTAATAATGGCTTTGAGAGGACTATGATAGTTTCCATCGATTTGAAGAATTTAACTGGACAATTGCCAACTACTCAAAATTATTTGTTCCATCAAGTTGAGGAGGCTAACTACAATAAGTTAGTTTTATTACCAGTTACTGATTTTGCAAAGTTTCTTGGAGCAAGGTTCAATATTACTTTGCGAGGAGGACTAAGATATCTAAATAATGAGTTTAGTCTTACAACTGCTGAAGATATTACAAGTAATTCGCCAGCCAATGTAAATTATAGATTCAATTACGACTTAAAATTTTTAGATGTTGAATGCAGTGATGTATTTCAAATTATTCGTGATTCTTTGGTTGCTAAAGGTCAACTGGAACCACCTTTCACAAATACACCTGAGTATGAATTGAAGCTGAGGAATGGAATAATTTATAGATAAGAGCTGTTGATTATTACAACAGCCCTTGAGTATTTTTCTAATATTAGCGAATAAGAATCATTTTTTTTGAAAGCTTAAAATCCCCGGCACTTAATTGGTAGAAATAAACACCTGATGTTAATCCCTCGCCATCAAACTCTACTGAATAGCTTCCTGCTTCCTTTTCCTCATCAACCAAAGTCTGGACTTGCTGACCGAGTGAATTA
Organism: Ignavibacteriaceae bacterium; assembly: GCA_013388515.1. Lineage (GTDB taxonomy): Bacteria > Bacteroidota > Ignavibacteria > Ignavibacteriales > Ignavibacteriaceae > XYD12-FULL-36-8. Next base: position 1,236 of record JACAFC010000049.1, read on the forward strand.
AAGATTTCGACTTTAACTTTAGTTATGTAAGGAATAGAGTAGGATACTTTGGTCGATGGATTAAAGGGGTTGGGGTAGTTTTGATTTAATATAAACATGGGAGGAGTTATACCCTCGCCCAAAATTGAGGTTGTGGAATTGATGCTTTTAAAAATACCTTTACCATAAGTTCCGGCAAATATATACCCACTTGGGTTGATTGTTAATATCCTAACGTTATTGGTAGTTAAACCTGTATTTATTTGGGCCCAATTGTTCCCAAAGTCTGTTGAAAAATATACCCCTTTGTTCCAAACCCCAGCAAAAATTTGATTGCTTGAGTTAATTGCTAGTGTATAGACGGCAGAATTAACTGGTAAACCATTATTCTTTTCTGTCCAGTTATCTCCATTATCAGTTGAAACAAAGACTCCGTAATTCTCACTTCCCATGAAAATATCGTCGTACGAATTGACTGCTAATGAAAATGTGTTAATATCCGATGGTAATCCATTATTTATTTCAATCCAATTATCTCCGCTGTCTGTTGAACGGTAAACACCATAGACTTGATATGCTCCACCACTCCCAGTAAAAATGTGATTTTTTGAGTTTATTGCAAAAGAAAAATTAATAAAATGCTGAGGTAAGCCATTATTAGTCTTTGACCAGATTTCTCCATTATCCGTAGAACGATAAATACCATCATCTGTGTCTACAAAAATTATATTATTTGAATCGATTGCAAGAGCGCCAGTACTTGTATTAGGCATTTTTATCGCCCAATTTTCGCCATTGTCAATCGAACAAAAAACTCCTTCATCTGTTGAAGCAAAAATGTAATCATTTGAATTTACAGCTAGTGAATAAACATTGGATGAATCCGGAAATCCACTATTAATTTCATTCCAATTTGTACCATTATCCGTTGAGAGAAATACGCCTTTGCCCAAACTTCCTGCAATTATATGATTGTTTGATTGGACGGAAAGAGAATATATATGATTTGCATTTAGCCCATTATTAGATGTTTCCCAGAAATCTTGGGCAATAATAATTGTTGCAGAAAATAATTGAAATAATAAGCTGAGAAGAAAATATTTTTTCATAATTAATTTTGTAAAATTTATTTTAGTAAAATCATCTTACGGGTTTGTAAAAAATCGCCTGCAAGTAATTGGTAGTAATAAACACCTGATGTTAATCCCTCACCATCAAACTCTATTTCGTAACTTCCTGCTTCTTTTTCTTCATTAACCAAAGTATTGACTTGCTGACCGAGTGAATTGAAAATTTCAATTCTCACCGTGCTTCTGCTTGGGATTGAGTAGGTTATTTTGGTGGATGGATTAAATGGATTGGGATAGTTTTGAGTTAAAAGATAATTCTCAGCTACTTGTTTATAATCGTCTTCTACGCCTACAATGACCTTTATCTCCTCTTTCGTCAGAGCATAATTGTAGATACGAATTTCATCAATAGAACCTCTGAAACCTGATAACGTCTCATAGTACCAGCCAATGTAAATTGAGTCGGCGGTGGTATTCAGTGTAAATTTTGTGCTATCGCTTAAATTACCATTTATGTATATTTTCATAGTATCATTTTTGTAGGTACACAATACATTATTCCAGAGGTTATCTGTTAGTTCACTCTTTACAATTAGATCGGCACCATAGCCCCAGAAAAAAGGCTTCTTATCCAAAATGAATGAATGACCAACACCTATTGCACTCATTTTCGATAATGAAGGTGTTCCCCAACCGACAAACATTCGGTTACCTTGTCCGAAATCATCACTTTTTACCCATACACTTATTGTTCTATTGCTATTTCCAATTGGTAAATTATTTGTTGGAGCCGTTATCTTCGAAACAATTCCGTCAAAATAATATGCACTATTTGGATTGCCATACATATCTTCACTCAACACAGCACCACTAACTGTACCATCATTTCCATTGCC
>JACAFC010000050.1 GCA_013388515.1 Ignavibacteriaceae bacterium
ATAATCACCATTATAATACTTCAACATTTTTTGCATAGCATTTTCACATGAATAAGACCAGTAAATTCCAAGGGCATAGTCATTTAAATCACTAGTTTGATTCAAACCACCATCTGCATCCCAAAAATGTGTTATTGATATTAATGCTCCTTCGGGGTCACCAGGAGCATATTGATAATAACCGTAGACAACATCTTCTTCATCTTCGCGCCAAGCACCCGCTTGAATTGTACCATTAGTCCATGGCGGTCCAACAGGACCACCCCCAAGGTGGTATCTCATTTCTGGAATTTCATTGCCCATATAATTTTTTAAATAATTGTACCCCTCTTGACATAAATATTGATGAACATGTTGCTTATGAGCAAGTGTTATAGCTGAAAAAAATATAATAAGTAAAAGTGTTTTTTCATTTTATTACTCCTAAAATTTTATTAAGTATACTAATGATAAATCCAAACCAAAAAAGAACAGGAGATTTTCTTTTTTCCTTACCTCTATGCTCCCTCTACATACTAAAAACAACTTCAGTGTTTCATTAAATGAAAATGCGTGACCAATATTACTTTCAAAATGAAAACCATTGAATCCCAAAATAGTCGTTAAATCATTATCTTCCTTATATGATCCCCCAACCTCAAACGCATAGATAGTTGAGGTCTTGAAATCAAATATTCGCATACCAATCATTAAAGTTTTAAAAGCAGTTGATACTGGCATAAAATGATCACCATAGGATAATGTAATTTCCTTATTATCACCAAAGTAGTACCCCGAACCAAAAAATAATTTAATGGGCGAATAACCTACACCTCCATAAATACTTATTATTTCTTGAGTTGAGGCGGAATCATCATTTAAGAAATGTTCTTTAATTTGGCCTGCTTGATTAGATAGTGCAATTATCTGAAAAAGAAGGATATACCCTAATGATATCAATATAAAATCATTATTTAACGCACTCATTATTTATCTATATGTATGTTATATCTATTGCAAAATACCATGGATTAAAAAGTACTTTAGCGTATCTCTAAAAAATCCCACAAAATAAACATCATTTTCTAATACTAAACCATCAAGTATTCCAAAATCTCCAATTATATCATATAAGTTTAACACATCAGTTCCATTGTAATGCCCAATCCCATCTTGTGTTTGAATAAAGAAATCTTTTTCTGTCCTTCCCCAAATTTTTACACCGGTTACATTAGAATTTTGAAATGAGGTATAATGATTTATCAGCCCGTTGATTGATTTATACATTTCTTTACCATTGATGAAATATGTTATTCCGTCTAAAAGGGAAATCGATTTAGCAATTGGATTTGTGCTGAAACCAACATCAATTGATTTGAAATTTTTACCGTCAAATTCATAGAAAAAAGTTGAATCCAGAATATTTGGCTGAATTTTATATCCCATCAAAAAGAATTTAGGATCGGTTATTCCTCTTCTAATATTTACAAAATGGATTGGAGATTCTGGTTCTATTATATGCGTCCAATTACTTCCATCAAAATGCATTATTATTGATCTAATGGCACCACTGTATTTATGAGTAGCACTTCCAACTGCAAAAACATTGTAATCATCAGTTCCCCATATATCACCAAAAAAAGATACAGCGAAACTATCAATTTGATGAGTGCTAAATTTAGAAATTGTACTGCCATTGTATCTCCACATGTCAAAATTCTGTCCAGCAAACCAAACATCGTTGTTCGAAAAACCATAAACTGCTGTTGGGTTAATTGAAAGTGACCCATAAGGGGTAACGTTTTGGCCATTGAATCGCAATATAGTTTTATCAAAGTCACCAGCACTTCCCACAATCCAAATATTATTCGGCTCGCTTCCCCAAATTTTTGTGTAGTGGTTGAATGGAGCATTTTCATTAAGTGAATAGATTTTCCATGTGTAGTTTCTAGGTCCTGGTGTATAAACTTTACCTTGAGGGTTAACGGAACTATCATAACATGTTATCGTTATAAATGCAATTAAAGAGATGGAAATTAACTGAATCATATTTTTACTATTCATTTTATTAATACCTTATTAACTGGGGATTAGTTGTTATTTTAATTTTATGTAAAACCGGTTGGGAATTCGCGAGAGGTGAACAAAGAAACGTTAGAAGTGAAAGGTAAGAGGTAAGAGGTGAAAGGTGAAATGTCAAACAGCCTGCCACGAATATATTTCGGGGTGAAACGGCAAACGTGAAAAGTAAGAAGCCATCTGCCTGAGGCGGACAGGAAAGCAGATGTAATCCGCCAGGGGCGGACAGGTATGTTGTAGAAATTTTCACATACTAATTTAGCTTTAGCTAAAGAAAATAACATGGATAAAATCAGTAGGATTGGCATCCACCTTTTTATAAGCATAGTTATTGCTTTATTAAATCCCAAATTATTACATATTATTTTGAGGATCAGCAATTAATCTCCCTCGCTCATTTTTCCACTCTATTCTGCCATCAATTTAGTTTGCAGAAGGTTAATTTTGAAAAATGATCACCAAATTTTTCTAAATCAATATAATATCTGCGAAAGGAAAAAGAATCAGTACTTATACTGATTTTTAAAATCTAAGGATTGCGTTTTTGGCTCAAATTAAAGGAAAGTGAAAAAATAGTTAAGTAAACATTGCTTGAAATTTTGTATCGGGTGGTTGACAATAGGATTCTTGGGTATCCATTAAGTCTTCATTCTGTCCAAATTTCGTTCAATTTCGCAGCTCTCTGGAAAAAGTTTGGTGAAACCTCAATCCGTTGGAAAGTAAATTGTGGCAATTTTAAAATCTCCGTTAAACTACTGAGATTAAAAAGCAAGAAAGTTAATTTTCAGCTTAAAATCGAATGCTAAGCGAAGTGTATCAGTACTTATACTGATGTACTATTCCTTTGTTGTTGCAAATCTCTTTACCATAAATGCTAACTCTTCGCTGTGCCTCTTTTACTTAAATGGAAAAGATTCAGCGGTAAGAGCAAGCAAAATCCTAATATTCTAATAAACATGCAAATTAAACAAAGGAGCGGATAAAAATGTCCACTCCTTTAAATTATTCTACATAGAACTTGTCATCATATTCCGCGTTTTAACTCTAACAAATGATTGATTCATATTTGTAAGAGCATTAAAGTTTGCAGCTTTCTTAAAATGCTCATCAGCTTTTACTTTGTCATTCATCCCTTGATAAACCAAACCCAGTCTGTAGTAAGTGTAGGGATTTTGCTGGTTTGCCATTTTTAATTCGCTTTCTGCTTTTGTAAAATCTTTTTCCTTTAGAGCAATACAGCCGTTTAATTCGTGCGATAGCCAAATTTGAAATGTGTTATTTGATGCTTTCGCTTTTTCACTGAATTCACTTGCTTTAGCTTTTGCCGCCTTAAGATCATTTTTCATTAAAAGAACACGACCTTCATTATAAAGATTAAATCGCTTTGTGTTTTCTTTTACTTCATTCGATAAATTAGAGGCTAAGGTTACTTCAAGCGACTCACTGTATTTTTTCATTGCTTCGTCATACTTGCCGGCTTCAAAAAGAATATTGCCCATCGTATTGAGATCACCCGCCATTGCTCCGGCATCATTTATTGCTGCGCCCAAATCATACTGTTTTTGCATCTCTTCCAATGCCTTATCAAAATTTCCTTCATCAGTGTAGGAAACTGTCATTGCAAAAAGTGCCGCACGTTTTTCACCATCATTTCGGGCTTTATCATAAAGAGCTTGAAGTTCTTTTCTGCCATACTCGTATTTGCCTAAAAAATTATAGTTGTCTGCTATTCCAATAAATGAAGCTACAAAGTTTGGGTCAACTGCAAGTGCTTTGCGGTACTGCTCAATCGATTGTTCATATTTCCCCATTTTCATGAGAAGTTCTGCATATGAATCATACGGGTTGGGATCATCGGGAATTAGCTCAATATATTTTTTGAATGCTTTTTCTGCCTCATCAAATTTTTCGAGATTCCTATTTGAGTAGCCCAGCATATTGTATGATAAAGAGAATGTAGGAGCAATTTCTGCGGCTTTAGATAAATGCTCAACTGCTTTATTAAAATCTTGCTGCCCGAAATAAAATTGTCCCAATAAGTTGTGTGCACGTTCATCAGTAGGATAAAGCTGAATTAATTTTAGCAAGTATTCCTCTTGCTTTTTTTGATCGCCATCAGCACCTGCTTTAAACGCTTGAATCATTAATTTTTCCCCATCGGACACTTTGTCTGCTAAAGCTGTTGCTTTTTCAAGATCCTCAAAAAAACCTTTTGTAGTTGGATTAGCAAGCGCATGATAGTAATAAGCTAAAGCAAAATTGTTATCCTTAGCAATTGCATTTTCAAAATGCTGAAGTGAATTCTGAGCTCGTAATTTCTCAAATAAATTTCTCCCCTCAATAAAATGCTGTTTAGCTTCTTCCGATGCCGTAGTTACAAGTATTTTCCCCTCTTCCTCCTTTTTGGCGCACCCAGCAATTAATACCATAGAAACTAGAAACAAAAAGATGAGCAATGCCCGGTTTACGAAAAGTTTTTTCATAACCTTACTCCTCAATTTATTAATGATAATTGATTTATTAATTGGACTTGCAATGTTATTATACCTCAACCATTGCAAAGAAGTAATTGTTCTTAATAGAAGTTATGGACAAGGCTCTTCACTTCCAATGTGGAAATGTTTTTACCTCATAATTGAGGGATAAGATGTATTTTATATATATGAACGGAAATAGATTGAGTTGATCTGCTGATTATTGCAGCAGTAAGATTGCCTTCTCTGCCGCAATTTCGCTGCTTTTTATACAATCCCCTATGGAAATACCGCCTCTATAACTTCCAGTTAAGATGATGCCGGGATTTTTCTTTTCAAAGTAGCCGAAATAAAGTTCGTGATCATTATGACCTATGCTGTATTGTGGAATTGCCTTTGGCCAAAATCTATATGATGATTTGACGGGTTCGCCGGTAATATTCATTATATTTTCAAATTCGCCTCTAACCTTCATGAAAAGCAGCTCTTTATCCAAACTTAGAATTTCAGTATTTCTTGCACCACCGATATAAATAGAAAATAAAGCCATATCTTCTGGAGATCTATTTTGAAATATAACGGAGTTCCATATTGAACTATAAATTGATTTTCTCTCCTTTGCTGGTACTAAGAAACCATAACCATCCAAGGTTCGTTTAACATTTTCTTTTTTGTATGCTAAATAATGAACTAAAACTGGGGCATAATAGATTTCGGAAAGATGTTTCGCAATTCCTTCACCAAAGCTCCTAAATAAATCTGACGCGATAAAAGCTGGAATTGATGAAATAACAACATTGGAATAAATCGAAATGTTTTCGCCTTTGTGTGTACATTGAATTAAATATCCTTCTTCGCTTTTTTCAATTTTTTTAGCCTCGGTTTGCAGCAGCAAAGCTTCTCCAATCTTAGCTGCTAAAGCTTTGGGAAGTACATTCATTCCGTCTTTAAACGAAAATGTTTTGCCGGATTTTTTTTGTTTGCTAGAACTTTTTCTTCTTTCTCTTATACTTTTAAATGTTCCCCATATTATACTTTTATACTTTTCTTCTAAGGAATAAAGATTGGGAAATGCGGATTTTACACTCAGGCTTTCAGGATTACCTGCATACACATCTGCTGCAAGAGGATTAATCACATAATCCAGGAATTCTTTTCCCAACCTTCTTGACGAAAACTCGGCAAGACTTTGGTGGTAACCATCTTTTGATTTCCCGATTAATGGTTCACAGAGTAGTCTTAATTTTGCTTTTTGAGATAAAAGTTTTGATTTTATTATTGCAGATGGGGTTATTGGTAACTGGTGTAAAAAATTTTTACGTAATATATACCTTTTATACGCAGCTTTGTCTGCGAAAATAAACTGATCATTTAATTGGAGCTCATTAATAAACTTGGTAATTAACGGAGTAGTGTCTAGCGCATTAGCTGGTCCATAGTCATATAGAAAGCCTTCTTCACAGGCTGTTTCGATTGTGCCGCCAGGTTCATTTTTCTTTTCAACTACAACAACATCATAACCTTTTTGTTTAAGCAAATAGGCTGCTGCTAAGCCCGATATTCCTGCCCCAATTACAACTGCTTTTTTATTCATAACAATTTGAAAGAATTACAAACTTCAAATTCCGAAGCTCAAATAAATATGAAAACATAAATTTCAAATTCAAATGTTAAATATCGTTTATTTAAGACTATTTGAAGTTTGATTTTTGTTATTTGGGGTTTATTATCTAGCTATGCTAATTTAACCCTCGCTTTTTCAACAGTGCATCTACTTTAGGTTCTCTCCCTCTAAAATTTTTGTAAAGTGTCATCGGATCATCGCTTCCACCTTTTTCCAGAATATTTTTTCTGAAAGCTGCTGCTGTTTTTTGATCAAACAATCCATTCTCTTTAAATGCTTCAAATGCATCAGCATCTAGAACCTCGGCCCAAATATAGCTATAGTAACCGGAGGAATAACCTCCTGCGAAAATGTGTTGAAAGTTTGTACTTTGGTAGCGGGATTCAATTTCTGGAATCAAACCAATTTTATCTAAAGATTCTCTCTCAAATGAAATTGCTTCTTTCTCATCAGTAGATGTTAGCACATGCCAATCCATGTCAAGAAACGACGCCGCAAGATATTCAACCGTTTCAAATCCTTGGTTAAAAAGTTTTGAGTTTTCAATTTTATCAATTAAATCAGATGGCATTGGTTCATTTGTTTGGTAATGCTTAGCATACATTCTCAGTACTTCAGGATGCAGTGCCCAATTTTCCATAATTTGTGACGGGAGTTCAACAAAATCTCTTGGTACGGATGTACCCGTTACACTTGGATATGATGACTTTGACAAAATTCCATGCAAAGCATGACCAAACTCGTGAAAGAGTGTGTTAACTTCATCAAGGCTTAGAAGTGAGGGTTTATCTGTTGTTGGTTTTGAAAAATTACCAACATTGCCAATAACTGGTGTAATAAATTTACCGCCGATGTTTGATTGTTTCCGAAATGAATTCATCCATGCGCCGCTTCTTTTGCTGTCACGCGGAAAATAATCTGCAAAAAGAATGGCAACATGTTCACCATTTGATTCTTTAACTTCAATTACTTTTACATCTGGATGATATGTTGGAATGTCGTTTCTCTCTACAAATTGAATCCCGTATAATTTTGAAGCTACATCAAGAACTCCTTTGAGCACATTTTCTAATTTGAAATAAGGACGAAGCATTTCTTCGTCAAGGTCATATTTTTCTTTTTTAAGTTTCTCCGCATAAAACCACCAATCCCAAGCTTTAAGTTTGAAGTCGAATCCTTCTTTTTGAACAAGGTTCTGCATTTCTTCCACCTCAGCTTTAGCTCTCTTTAAGGCCGGTTTCCATAAATCATTTAAAAACTGATAAACTGTTTGTGGATTTTTAGCCATATTTTCTTCAAGAACAAAATCAGCATGGGTTTTGTAACCAAGCAGATTAGCTCTTTCTACTCGCAACAAAGCAATTTCAGATAGAATCTTTTTATTATCAAATTCATTATTATTATTGCCGCGGTTTATGTATGCTTTAAATATTTTTTCCCTCAAATCTCTTTTTTCAGAATATTGGAGAAATGGAATGAAGCTTGGTTTTTGAAGTGTGAACACCCATTTACCCTCAAAACCTTTGGCTTTCCCCATTTCATAGGCAGATTGAATAACAGATTCGGGTAAACCGGAAAGATCATTTTTGTTATCAATTACTAAACCAACCGCGTTAGTTTCTTTCAATAAATTTTCACCAAACTTCAATGAAAGTATTGAAAGTTTTTCATTTATCTTTCTGAACTTTTCTTTTTGTTCGGCATTAAGATTTGCACCACCTCGAATAAAATCATCATAGTAATTTTTTAATACTTTTTTCTGTTCGGCGGAGAGTGACAGCTTTTCACGCTCATTATAAATAGATTTTATTCTTGCAAAAAGTTTCTCATTAAGGTTAATATCATCATTGTGTTTTGATAACATCGGAGACACTTTCTTTGCTATCTCCTGCATCTCTGCATCAGTATTAGCAGAGTTAAGATTATAAAAAACACTGCTCACCTTAGTAAGCAATTCACCGCTTTTTTCAAGAGCTTCGATTGTATTTTCAAAAGTTGGCTTTTCGGTATTATTAATAATTTCATCAATTTCTGCTTTTTGTTTGGTAATGCCATCCTCAAAAGCAGGTAAATAATGCTCGTTTTTAATTTCATCAAACGGAGGAGTTTGATGTGGAGTATTCCATGTGCTAAAAAATGGATTGTTCATAATTTTATCCTGCGAAATCATTTTATGTGAAAAGATTGCTAAGGCAAATAAGAGGAAGAACAATCGTTTCATGGTTTTTGTTCCTTAATTTGTATATAATTTATTTTATTATTTATCGATCCAAACATATCAAATTCGCCAATAAGAATTAGTTGCTAATTGAATTATAGTTTTAATTGATTTTATCTTAATGACAATCTCTTTATATCTTTATTTAATCAATAATTAAAATTATTATGAATTTGTAATGAAAAAAGAAATTAAAACTCATAGTTTTTCAAGTGATTGGCTGACCTTGTTTGAAAAATCAAACCAACAGAGATCTCCATCCTATAAAGACACAATATCGTACTTTCAAAAATTTGAAGAAAAGACTCAATACACAAAGATGTATAGTTTTGGTGTTTCTCCACAGGGCAGAGATTTAAAGTACATTGTGGCTGCAAGCAAAGAAGAATTCACGCCAGAAAAAGCTAAAAAAAGCGGCAAAGCAATTATACTCATACAAAATGGAATTCATCCGGGTGAGATTGAGGGCAAAGATGCTTGCATGCTTTTACTAAGAGACATATTAGTAACAAAGGAAAAGTTTAATCTGCTTAAAAACAACATACTTTTAATTATTCCTGTTTTTAATGTAGATGGACACGAACGACTCAGCCCTTTTAATCGCCCTAATCAAAAAGGACCTTTAATGATGGGCTGGCGGACAACTTCTCATAATTTAAATTTGAACCGCGATTACATGAAAGCAGATTCACCTGAAATGAAAGCATGGTTAAAACTGTTCAGTAATTGGCTACCAGATTTTATAATTGATAATCACACAACTAATGGAGCTGATTATCAATATCACATAACTTACGGCCTGGAAAAAAAGGAAAATATTTCTCCATATTTGAGCAAATGGATAAAAGAGAAATACCTTCCTTACATTACAAAAAATGTTGAGAGGGATGGGTTTTTAACCACCAGATATATTGAATTTAAAAACAATGCACTAGCTGATGGCCTGATTGATTATCCTATGCTGCCCCGTTTCTCTACAGGATATTGTGCTGTTCAAAACAGAATCTGCTTGCTTGTGGAAACACATAGTTTGAAACCATTCGGCAATCGTGTTCTTTCAACTAAATCTATAATGTCACACTCCTTAGATTTTATAAATAGAAATCATAAAGAATTAATTAACCTTAATAATAAAGCAGATAGTGATACAGTAAACTACTATTTCAAAAAAAAGAAAGTGCTTCCTGTAGATTTTGAAGACACCGGCGAAAGTGAAATGGTTGAATTTAAAGGGTATGAAACATATGATGAAGAGAGTGAAGTAATGGGCAGTAAGGTAACCAAATATTCAGATAAAGCTGTGGAATTTAGGATTCCGCTGTATAACAAAACCAGAATTAAAATTGCTGTTAGTGTTCCGAATGCATATTTAATCCCAAAAGAATTTTCACATCTTATTGAAATCTTGAACCTTCATGGAATTAAACACAAAGTGCTAAACTCATCTTGTCAGTTTCTTGTAGAAAAGTATAAATTCACAAATGAAAATTTTTCGGAAAGACCATACGAAGGGAGGCAGCAAGTAACTTTTTCAGTATCACCTTTTTATGAAAAACTTAAAGTACCCAAAGGAACATACTTTGTTTCTACAAATCAAAGAACTTTAAGGGTAATCGTTAATCTTCTTGAACCGCAGTCGCCTGATTCTTTTGCTGGATGGGGATTTTTTAATTCCTTTTTCGAGCGTAAGGAGTATGCAGAGGCTTATATTATGGAACCAATAGCAAAACAAATGTTAAAGGATGATGCTAAGTTAAGCAAGGAGTTTTTTGTTAAAATAGAAACTGATGAGAACTTTAGAAATAATCCCCTAGATCGTTTAGATTTCTTTTACCGGAACTCCCCATATTTTGATGCATGTGAAAAGATTTACCCGATAATGAGAGTTCATGAAGACATTAGTAATTTCAAATAATTAAAGTAAATTCATAACTGAAAATTAAATGAACATCTATCAACCACAAAAGCTAGTAACTTTAATAGATTATCAACAAGGATCTGTAGTTAGTAAAACAATTATAAAACAACCTGCTGGTAATGCAACACTTTTTGCATTTGATGAAGGCGAAGGTTTGAGCGAGCATACGGCACCTTACGATGCACTGGTTTATATTATAGATGGTAAGGCTGAAATCACTATTTCGGGAAAAACCAATCTCGTTAACATCGGCGAAATGATTGTAATGCCTGCTAACCAGCCGCATGCACTTAAAGCACCTGAAAAATTCAAGATGCTGCTGATAATGATAAAGAACTAGGAATTATTAATCTATTTTCAACTTTATAGGTTTAACTTTCCAAATATTTTTGGCATACTCCTGAATCGAACGGTCGCTTGAAAATTTACCGATCCTAGCAACATTAAGAATGGATTTTTGAGCCCAAATATCAGGGTTTTTATAAAGGTCACTCACCTTATCTTGGGTATCTATATAGGATCTATAGTCTGCAAGCAGGCAATAATAATCAACATTAAGCAATCCATCTACTATCGACTTGAATAAACCAGGTTCCTTTCTATTAAAATAATCTGAGGCTATCATATCAATAGCTCTTTTCAATTCAGCATCTTTTCTATAATACTCTTTTGGATCATATCCGCTATTCTTAAGTTTTACAACCTCATCAGCAAGTAACCCAAATATAAAGATATTATCCTCGCCAACTTCTTCTCTAATCTCTATGTTGGCTCCATCCATTGTTCCAATTGTTAATGCACCATTCAAAGCAAATTTCATATTGCCGGTTCCAGAAGCTTCAAAACCAGCTGTTGATATTTGCTCTGATAACTCAGAAGCAGGAATTATTTTTTCGGCAAGCGATACAGAGTAGTTTTTAATAAAAATAATTTTGAGTTTATCACCAACAACTTTATCATTATTAACCACATCGGCTACTGAGTTGATTAATTTGATAATTAATTTCGCTGCAAAGTAAGCAGGGGCAGCTTTTCCGCCAAAAATTACGGTACGCGGAACAAAGTCTTTCCTTGGATCATCTTTTATTCTGTTATACATTGTTATAATGTGCAAAACATTTAACAATTGTCTTTTATATTCATGAAACCTTTTGATCTGAACATCGAATAAAGATTCCGGATTTAGTTTCATTCCATAATCACTCTCAATATGTTTAATCAAGAGTTTTTTATTCAGCCATTTTGACCCGCGCCAGTTTTCCAAAAACTCTTTATCTTTTACCAGCTTTTCAAGCTTTTTCAGATCATCGAGTTTCTTAATCCACTTATCGCCAATTTTTTCAGTAATCAACCCAGATAAAAGTGGATTAGCGGTTTTTAACCAGCGTCTTGGGGTAATTCCATTAGTTACGTTTTGAAATTTATGAGGAAAAATCTGATGGAAATGATAAAATATAGTTTTTTTCAGAATTTCAGTATGAAGTTCAGCTACACCATTAACTGTATGGCAACCAATTATAGCAAGATTTGACATTCGTATTTTTTTCTCTGGGTGCTCGCGAATGATTGATAGTTTTGAAATTATTGAACCATCGGTCGTATAATACTCTCTTACGTACTCTAAAAATCTTCGGTTAATCTCGTAAATAATTTGGAGATGCCGCGGCAAAAGTTCTCCCATAATTGTTTCTGACCACTCTTCAAGTGCTTCCGGCACTACAGTATGGTTGGTATAAGAAAAAGTATTTACAGTAATATCCCAGGCTTTATCCCACTCTAAACCCTCCTCATCAATTAAAATTCTCATCAAATCAGGAATTGCGATTACAGGGTGCGTATCGTTTAATTGAACTGCAGTTTTTTCAGCAAATTTATCGAATGTTTTGTGGTTGATTTTGTATTTACGAATAATGTCTTGTAAAGTAGCCGAGACAAAAAAGTACTGCTGTTTTAATCGTAAAAATTTTCCTTTATCAATTGTATCGTTTGGGTAAAGAACTTTAGATATAGTTTCTGAATCGGTTTTTTCTGCAACTGCTGCTACGTAATTACCCGTATTAAAATCTTGAAAATTAAAGGAGCTTGTAGCCTTTGCTTCCCAAAGGCGAAGATTATTAACAGTGCTTGTTCCATAACCAGGAATCGGGATATCGTAAGCAAGTGCATTAACATCTTGGGTATCAATCCATTTAAACTTTAAGTGATCATTGTTTTCTTGGACAACCCTTCCGTAAAATTTTACTTTAAATATAAGATTGCGCCTCATAATCTCCCAAGGATTTCCAAGTTTTAACCAATTATCTGAGCGCTCAACTTGATAGCCATTAATAATATCTTGTTCAAAAATTCCGTATTCATAACGAATTCCATAACCAAATGCAGGCAATTCTAGTGTTGCCATAGAATCAAGAAAACATGCAGCCAGCCTGCCAAGTCCTCCATTTCCAAGCGCCATTTCTTGTTCATGTTCGCGTATGTCTTCGAGGCTGTAACCATCTTCCTTTAGAATATTGTAGCACTCATCATAAAAGTTCATGTTAATAAGAGCATTTCCTAAAAGCCTGCCCATCAGAAATTCTAATGAGAGATAATAAACTCTTTTCACATCTTCCTCTTTGTACCGCTGCTGCGTTCTAATCCATCGACGAACAAGTCTATCCCTAATTGATAATGATAGAGCATGAAACGCATCCTCGGGGGTCGAAGTTATTTTATCTCTAACCAAGTCAAATTCAAGATGTTCAGCAAATTGATTTGATAATGAGAAACTTCCGTTTTGCTCTTTGTCTGTAAAAAAGATTGAATTGTTTTTTGTTTTCATATTATAATCTTTTGAAAAGTTAAATTGATTTTTCAGTTTTCCTCATCAAGCTCAGCAAGTAAAGTAATTATATTGAGAGGTTTTGTTATCATCTCCAAATGACCATCAGAATTTACAGGCCAGTTTTCCTCCCTTCGATCAGCATAAAGTTCAATTCCATTTCCATCTGGATCAGAGAGATAAATTGATTCTGATACACCATGGTCTGAAGCACCATCAATTTTGTAATTCACCTCAAATAATCTTTTTGCTACCTTTGCCAGTTCTTTTCTATTGGGATAAAGAATTGCGAAATGATATAAACCAGTATGTCCATCGGGCGGCGGCATCGCACCCGCTCCAGCCCAAGTATTCAAACCAATATGATGATGATAACCGCCTGCCGATAAAAACACTGCCTGTTCGCCATAAAACTGCGTAATTTCAAATCCTAATATATCTCTGTAAAATTTGATGGATCGTTCAAGATCCGATACGGTTAGATGAATATGACCAATTCTTGTTTTGGGGTGTGTTCTGAATTCCAATAAACTTTCCTTTTACTTAGTGCTTACAATTGCAGTTGCTTCAATTTCAACAAGAAATTCAGGTGCTATTAAACTGCTTACTTCAACCATTGATGTTGCAGGTTTAATTCTGCTAAATACTTCTGCATGCGCTTTAGCTACTTCATTCCAGTTTTTAATATTCTTCACATATATTCTAGTACGCACAACATCTGTTATGGCAGCACCTGCTTGTATAAGACTATTTTCGATTTTTTTTAGAATAAATTTAGTTTGCTCATATTCATCATTTTTACCGATAATCAAGTCCCCGTCTGCAGAAACTGTTCCAGAAACCTCGATTATGTTGCCCAATCGGACAGCTCTAGAATAACCGACTATGTTTTCCCATTTGGCACCGGACAAAATGTTTTTACGCATTAATAATCTTATTAATTTTAATCTGAATACGAGACTATTCAAGAAGTTAAATTATATATTTACGTCACAAATTTCTTAAAATTGTTTCAAGCTGTTCTTCACTCTCAACAATTACTGAACGAGCCTTACTGCCGTCGTTTGGTCCAACTATTCCGGCTTCCTCAAGTTGATCCACAATTCTTGCTGCGCGCGAATAACCGAGCTTTAACCTTCTTTGAAGCAAAGAAACCGACCCTTGCTGATGGCGTACTATTACACGTGCCGCTTCCTCAAACATTGGATCAAGATCAGCTAAAAATTTTCCACCAGTATTGTTTTTCTTTTCGTAAAGTGACGGAAGAAAATATGGACTTGAATAACCTTGCTGTGAGTAAATGTAGTTTGTCAGTCTCTCAACTTCATCAGTTGAAATAAACGCATTTTGGACGCGGATTGGTTTTGGTGAACCAGTTGGGAGAAAAAGCATATCTCCTTTACCTAAAAGTTGTTCTGCGCCGTTCATGTCTAGAATTGTTCGAGAATCGATTTTAGTTGCAACTTGATAGGCTATTCGTGAGCTAAAGTTAGCTTTTATAACTCCCGTAATAACATTAACAGATGGTCTCTGGGTTGCCAGAACCAGGTGAATACCAACCGCTCTTGCAAGCTGAGCTAACCTTGCAATAGGTTCTTCAACTTCCTTTCCAGCAGTAATCATTAAATCTGCTAACTCATCTATAATTACAATTAAATAAGGAAGATGATGGTGCTTTATTTCATCAGTATCTTTTGGTCGCTTGTCTTTATCCGCAATCTTAATGTTGTAATCTACAATATTCCGAACACCAGCTTTTGCTAATTTATCATACCGTCTTTCCATTTCATACTCAACGGATTTAAGAAGCAGCACAGCGTTTTGCGGCGTAGTAATTATTTCTTCTTCAAGGTCAGGCGAAACAGCTAAGTAATGTCTTCGCAATTTGTTATAGAAGGATAACTCAATTTTTTTTGGATCAATCATTATTAATTTAACATCAGCAGGATCTTTAGCATACAGCAAACTTGCAACAATCATGTTTATACCAACGCTCTTACCAGATCCGGTTGATCCTGCAATTAAGAGGTGCGGCATTTTTGATAAATCAGTTACATATACATCGCCACTAATAGTTTTACCAAAAGCCATAGGCAGTTCATATTTTGAGTCTAGTACTTTTCCAACAACAGATCGAGCATTTACTAAAGAAGCTTCGGCATTTGGTATTTCAACCCCAATAGCACTTTTTCCCGGAATTGGAGCAATAATTCTTATACCTTTAGCTGCCAATGCAAGCGCAATATCATTCTCCAATCCAACTATTCTACTAATTTTTACTCCAGGCTCCGGTACTATTTCGTACAATGTTACAACGGGCCCTGGTGTTACCGAGATATCTTGAATAGAAATGTCAAATAGCTTCAACTTTTCTTTAAGCTGCTCAGCATTTCGTTTGAGTTCATCTTCTGCAACTTTAAAATCTTCGTTAACTGTGGGATCCAACAAATCGAGGCTGGGTTTTTTAAAGTTGATTATTTCATCCCACTGATTTGGAAGATTAGCTTGATTAGAAACAATTGATTCTTTTGGCGGGATTTCTCCTGTTTTTTCTAGGTCAACTTTTTTAATTTCATCTTTCAGCACCTCATTTGTTTCGGTTGGAATAGGAGCTTTTTCACCATCTTTTCGGATTATTCTAATTTTGGTTTCTTCTTCTTCGTATTCGTTTTCATCTTCAGCTTGAATTTCTTCGCTTAATAATATTTTCTTTTTCTTCTTATCG
>JACAFC010000051.1 GCA_013388515.1 Ignavibacteriaceae bacterium
GGATCTAATTGCTGCAGGATTTAAATTACAACAAAACTATCCCAATCCATTTAATCCTGCAACAAAAATTAGCTGGCAGTCCCCAGTCAGCGGTAGGCAGGTCCTTAAAGTCTTTGATGTTCTTGGGAATGAAGTTGCAACTTTGATTGATGAATACAGAGAAGCTGGAAGTTATGAAGTTGAATTTGATGCTTTAAATCTTGCCAGCGGGATATATCTGTACAAACTTCAAGCAGACTCATTTGTTGAAACTAAGAAGATGATTTTACTTCGTTAGCAGTTCTTTACACAATATTTATTACGATTAAAGTAATTTTTAGATACGACTCATTGTATAATAACTATTAACAGTGAGTCTTTTCATTTAATACCGAAAATTATGTGTGATATAGCACAAAAAACTATTGACAGCCTTAATAACTTTAAATAAATAAGAATTGATGTTACTCATCAACTAATTTAGCCTGCAGTTTCATGAATTTTAATGGAGGTTATCATGAAAAAAATATACTATTTATTCTGCTTGCTTGCCATCTTAACTATACCGGTAAAGCCTCAATGGGTATCGGTTGGAAGTAATGAAATGGCTCAAGCTTCATGCGTTGCAATAAATAGCAATAACGTGTTTGTGGGAACCGGAAATAACGGCATCTTCCGTTCCACAGATGATGGAATTAGCTGGGAGTCCGTCAATAATGGTTTACCCATGAACATAGTGCTAACTTTAGATAATAATTCTGGAAGATTATTTGGCAGCACTTTCAGTGATATTGTAACATCAACAGATAATGGAGGTTCATGGTCTCCTTATTATAATGGACTAGGTCCTGGATATGTTTCAAACAATTTTTTATTCGAAGGTGATATAGTATATGCTGCGGGTTTTGGGGTGTATTATTCAAGTGATAATGGAGCTAATTGGACTAACCAAAACAACGGATTACCATCAAATTTAACGGTTCGTTCAATTACTAGAAAAGGCAGCAAACTTTTTGCTGCAACATTTACCGGCGTTTATTATTCTGGAGATAATGGCGCTCACTGGGAAACTGCTGGTGCTGAATTGGCTAATTATAAACTTTGGTCAATTATTACAGCAGGAAATAATATTTTAGCTGGTACTGACACATCTGGTATATTTATTTCAACAGACGAGGGAGCAACCTGGAATAAAGTTCAAACTGACTTTCCGAATGGACAAGTAAGATCATTTTTTAAGTATGGCAATTATATCCTCGCAGGATTGGGATTTGGGTGGGGAATTTATCTCTCCACAGATGATGGATTGACATGGACATTTGCAGGACAGGGTTTACCTGCACTTTATACTTTTATTGTTGATATAGATACTAAAGGTGAATACTTATTTGCTGCCGGCGGAGCAACTGGTTTTTTTCGTCGACCATTGGCTGAGCTAGGAATTACTTCAGTTGAAAATTTTCCTAATGAAATTCCTTTCGAATATTCGCTTTCACAAAATTTTCCTAATCCATTTAATCCAACTACAAAAATGAGGTACGCTATTCCCCTCTTGAGAAGGGACGAAACGGGTGTGTCCACAACATTAAAAGTTTATGATGTTATTGGGAATGAAGTTGCAACTTTAGTGGATGAATATAAATCTGCTGGAAATTACGAAGTTGAGTTTGATGCTTCAAACCTTGCTAGTGGAATATATTTGTACAAACTTCAAGCCGGCGATTTCGTGGAAGCAAAGAAAATGATTTTATTGAAATAGTGCTTCATGAGCTAGGCGTTAAATTTGAAAACCATCAAGATTTTTCTAATAGTATTTTTTAATCTGCTTAGCGTTTCAGCTCAAGATTTTAAGTCTGATCATTTCACAATTCAAAAATTGAGCGAAGGAGTTTTTGCTGCTATCCATAAAACTGGAGGTTATGCGATTTGCAACGCTGGGATTGTCAATCTCGGCGATCAGACTTTAGTATTTGATTGTTTTATTTCGTCAACGGCAGCAGCAGATTTAAAAAAAGCTGCCGAAGAATTGACGGGTAATAAAGTGAATTATTTGGTAAACAGTCACTTTCATAATGATCATATACGCGGCAATCAAGTGTTTTCCGAAGCTGAGATAATCTCAACTGAAAGAACTAGGAATCTTATTGCAGAAGTTGAACCTGAGGAACTGAAATGGGAAGCCGAAGTTGTTAATGACAGAATAGATACAACTTTGAAGCGAATTGCTGAAGAAACCGATCCTGCGAAATTAGAAGAACACAAAATGTGGCTGGGATATTACAAAGCAATTAAGGAATCCTTCCTTGATTATAACATTACGCTGCCTAACAAATTGCTTAAGGATACTTTGTTAATTCATGGCACCGAAAGAAATATTCTTTTATTTACTAAAGGAAAAGGTCACACCGAAAGTGATATAGTCCTTTGGCTTCCAATCGAAAAAATATTATTTGCCGGTGACCTTCTTTTTGTGGATTGCCACCCTTGGCTTGGCGATGGATTTATGAATGAGTGGATGAATTACCTGAAGGATTTGAGAAAACTTGGTGCTGCATTTATTGTCCCTGGTCATGGAGTTATTGGAACTAATAATGAAATAGATCGGATGATAAATTATATTCAAACGATAAATGGATTTGTTGAGGATGCTGTTATACAAAATTTAACTGAAGAGCAGCTTAAGTTAACTGAAATTCCGAAGGCGTATGAAACATGGTGGTTTAGTCGTTTCTTCATTCCGAACCTTGTGATTAGTTATCAAAAGAAAATTGGTAAGTATCATTAATTGAAATAGACTAAAGTTGATCCAGACAGCAGTTGAGGAGCTTTTCAGGCAAAAATCAGTTATAAAAATAAATGAAAGGATAATTTTTAATGCGTCAAATTATTTTTACAATCATTATTAATGGATTATTTGTTGTAAATACTTTTGCTCAATGGTCTCAAGCAATTAATGGTATGGGCAACCAGGCAATTGGTGCTTTGCTGGCAGATGGTGATACATTATATGCCACTTCCACATTCGATGCATTTAAAAGTACTAATCAAGGCGATAATTGGTTCACAATAAATAATGGACTGCCTGCCGTAGTCAATTTTAATACAATAACTAAAAGCGGACAATTTTTAGTTACTGGCGGTGAGGGAATTTGGTTATCTTCTAATAATGGAGCAAGCTGGTTTCGTACAACAAGCGGTGTAGATTCAAATGAGTATGTATTTTCTCTTTTTGCAGATGGAAATACAGTTTATGCAGGTTTTAGTGATCCATCTGCAGTAGGTATTTCAACTAATAATGGAAATACTTGGACAAAGAGTACAAACGGTATTGCGAGTTCACAATTCATTACGGGAGTAACGAAGCTGGGTTCAAGTTTATTTGCTACTCACATGGCATTGGGAGTTTATGAATCAACTGATAATGGAGCATCTTGGACATTACATTCAGGTGCAATAAGTGCTCAAGATAAAAATGCGATTGTTACAAGCGGATCAAATCTGTGTGTTGCAACTACAAATGGAGTATGGACTTCAACCGACAATGGAGTTACCTGGGTGCATACTTTAACAACCGGCTTTCTAACAGGGTTTAACCGACATGGAAATTATCTATATGTTATTGGATCGCTTCCACCATATCGTTCCAGCGATAACGGGATAACATGGGCAGCAGTTGATGACAATGGTCTTATAACTTCTGTTAATAACACAATACAATTTACATCTGATTATGCATTAATTAATACATTTGGCATTGGAGTTTATCGTCGCAGTCTTTCCCAAATTACATCTGTCATCGGTAACGATCAAGGAAACACTGTAGAAAATTTTAAACTCGAACAGAATTATCCCA
>JACAFC010000022.1 GCA_013388515.1 Ignavibacteriaceae bacterium
ATACACAATAACCCCAGCTTGCAAGTTGTCCGTAAATTCCTCTTGCGGTGAAAGTGTCAATTGCACCGTTGTTACCTATGCCGCCACGGCACCAAATAATACAAGGATATTTTTTAGAATCATTTTTAGGATATGCAATGTAACCTTTTACCTTGAGTCCTTCAGATAAATATGTGATTCGTTCCACTGTTGAGTTTTCATAAGCTTCTTCTCCCCAGCCGCTGATTATCATTTTTGAATGAGTATCAGAGAGATGAATATTGTGGCGTTCAAGTATTTTATTGGACATGTATTGTATATTTCTAGTTCAAGAATTTTACTTAATCATACTTTTTAACTTAGTGACTTTGTGACTTAGTGGCTACGTATTCCTACTTTGTGGGCAGATAATTTTTTTGCCACAAAGACTCGAAGACACGAAGAATGTTCGATTAAAGCGGCTTTATTAAGTTAAATATTTTTTATTTTAACGCCTCCAATAAAATCAATTTTTAACACTATGACAAATCAGAAAAAGAAAACTTCACCAAAGCAAGCAGTTAAAAAAACAAATGAAAAATTGTACTTTGTTCTGGCAGCAATAATTGCAGCTGCGGTAATAGTACTGTTCATTTATCCTGGATTAATAAATAATGAAAAAAATGACGAGGTCTATTATATGTTTAAGAAGGAAGGTGAACTTACCATAACTGACTCTGCTTCCAGCGTAAAAGCTAAGCTTGATATTGAAATTGCTGATACAGATTACGAACGCCAGCTTGGATTGATGAAGCGAGTTTCAATGGAAGAGAGGCAAGGAATGTTATTTATCTTCCCTACCGAAAATATGCAATCTTTTTGGATGAGGAACACATTGATTTCGCTTGATATGATTTTTATAAATGCCAAAAAGAAAATTGTTACTATTCATAAAAACACAAAAATTCTTTCCGATCAATCTTATCCTTCAACGGCTCCGGCAAAATATGTTTTAGAGGTGAATGCGGGATTTACGGATAAGCATAAAGTAAATGTGGGAGATGTGATTAGCTGGAAGTAAGAATATCCATGGCGTCATGCCGAACTTGTTTCGGCATCTAAATTAAGAGCTACTACTAATCGTGATACAATTCTCGTTCAACCAGTTCAAGAATAATGTGAGCAACAGTGATGTGTCCCTCCTGAATTCTTTGAACATTATTCGATGGAATAATAATGGCAAGATCACAAAGGGTTTTCAACTTTCCGCCATTTCCCCCTAAAAAACCAATTACTTTCATCTTTTTAGATTTTGCTTTTTCAACTGCCTTAATCACATTAACTGAATTCCCGCTTGTTGAGATTGCGAGGAGAACGTCATCCTCATTTCCTAAACCTTCAACGCTTCGTGCAAAAACATTTTCAAATCCAATGTCATTTCCACCCGCCGTCAGGTTAGAAGTGTCGGTTGTTAATGCAACAGCGGGCAGAGCAGGACGATTTATATCATGGCTTAATCTTATCATTAATTCTGTTGCTATGTGCTGGCAATCGGCAGCGCTTCCGCCGTTGCCGCAAAGCAGAATTTTCTTCCCATCCTTAAACGCTTTAACTAAAAGATCGACTGCTGAGAGTATATCATTCATACACTCTTTTTGAATCGCGAGTTTAGTTTCGGAACTTTCTATTAACGAATCACTAATAAATTTTTTCTTATCCATTGTAAGCTTTTATTTTGTTGCTAAGTGGTGATAGGAACTTTTTTATGAACTGCATCAGAAAATTCTTTAACCAAACTCCAGTTATTTTCGTTCTCAAAGAAATTTCCTGTAACTATAATTTTTGCACCGCTATCAACTTTTTCTCTTGCAGTTTTTGGTGATCTGATTCCTCCTCCAACAATAACTGGAATTGAGCAAACTGAAGAAACCGCCTTCACCATTTCGTTGGGTACAGTTTGCTGTGCACCGGAACCAGCTTCAAGGTAAACTAACTTCATACCCAAGTACTCTGATGCCAAAGCAGTTGCAGCCGCAATTTCCGGTTTGTCTCTCGGGATAGGCATGCTTCCACTCATATATTGTGCTGTTGTTGGAGCGCCGGATTCAACAAGTATATAGCCTGTTGATAACGGCTCTAAATTTTTCTGTTTAATTAGTGGAGCGGATAAAACATGTTTCCCAATTAAATGTTCTGGATTTCGGCCGCTAACAACCGAGAGGTACAATATTGCATCAGCCAGAGAAGATACTTGGTTTATAGCCCCAGGAAAAATAATTGCCGGAAGTTTACTTAATTGTTTAACCTTACGAATAAAACCTTCAAAGTCACCATTAAGCATCAAGCTTCCGCCAACTAAATAACCATCAACATTGGCGTCTTTAGTTCCCTGAATAAATTTCTCCAATTTACTTGTGTCAAGCTTATCAGGATCTAACAGAATTAGATAGGCGGCGCCTTTTTTATCTATGGTTTCTAGTAAGTAATTATAAATATTCATACACGTTGATGATTCTCATTAAAAATATAAAGATTTTATTTACTACAAGGAAGGCTGCAGCGAAAGATTTTTAAGTAAAATCTTATTGATTATTCTACCTTTATAAATAGAGTAAAAATGTCTCATTACGGAATTTTAACGTCACATTATGTAAAGATTTTCTTTGCTAGATATGTGATTAGAAAGACAATAAACACAAGTGCAACTGCTGTTGGTCCGCTTGAAAAATCTAAAATGAAAGCAAAGTAAATAGAGATTGGAGGAACTACCGATCCAACCAAAGCAGAAATAAAGAACACCTGTGAGATTTTCTTTCCAAGTAAAATTCCAATTGAAGAAGGAATGATTAAGTAAGCGAATGCAAACACATCGCCTACAAATCTCGTTGTTAGCGAAATTCCCATCCCAACGAAAAGATAAAATATCAGAAGCCAAAACCTCGAATTAATTCCATGTGCCATTGCGGTATCGGGATCGAAAGTTACAAATTTCAATTGCTTTTGAAAGATTAGAAAAACTAGAAATGTAATTATTGTAATAGCAAGCAATGTATAAAACTGCGTGGCGCCAATAAACAAAATATCGCCTTTCAGTATTGATTCAATCTCACTCACCTCTGCAACAGGACTTTTTTGGATAAAGATGATTCTGAGTGCAATAGCAATTACGAACATTGTTCCAAGAACTCCATCTTGAGTAAGATACTTCTGGCGATAAGTTTGCGAAAAAATCAGTACACAAATAATTGCGAATGCAAGCGAGAAAAATGCTGGTTCAAAATTGTGGAAGAAAGTGTTGTGTTCGATATCTACATTAAAAATTTTTGCAAGATATCCTTCAAGATTGATAAGGTGAAGAAAAGAGAATGCAACACCTGCAACCGATGCTTGAGTTAACGAAGCTCCTAAGAAAACAGCTCGCTGCGATACAACAAAAACTCCAAGAAATGCACAGATAAATCCGGCAATTATGCTGCCTAAAACTGCATAAGGAAAAATTTCGAAAAGCTGATGAATAACTTCCAAAATTTAATTCTTTCGTCTTGAGCTGATTAAATATTCGTTGTTGATTTTGGCAACAGTAAAATCCGACGAGTACGTTTTCTTCAAATTATCCTCCGATAATATTTCTTCTATATTTCCAACTTGAAAATGATTTTTCTCAAGAAGCATTAAGCGATTTATAATGTTTGCCACATCTGTTAGTAAATGGCTAACGATAATGACAGTCAACTTGCTTTCATCATGAAGCTGAGTGATTAAATCAAGCAGAGAATAATGCGATGGCGTATCCATTCCATTTGTTGGTTCATCCAAAATTAAAATTTGCGGTTGAACAGCTAAAGCTCTTGCGATCAAGGTTCGCTGTCTTTGTCCACCAGACAAACTGTTATAGCTCTGATTCCTAAGTTCTTCAATTCCTACATGTTTCAGGCATTCATTAACAATATCGACATCATATTTTTGCGGTTTCCCTAGAATTCCCATTAAAGAATATCTGCCCATCATTACAACATCGTAAACGGAATAGGGAAGTAGCGGTTGCACAACATCTCTTTGAGGGACATAACCAAATTGTATTTTGTCCTTAACAATATCTCCTTTAATCGGCTTAAGATTTCCAAGTAATGTTTTTAGCAGAGTTGTTTTACCTGAACCATTTGGCCCAACAATTCCTAAAAAATCATTTTCATTAATAGAAAAACTTATGCCTTCAATTATTGGCTTCTTCCCATAACCGATAGTTACATCTGAAAATTTGATTAGCTCAGAGTTCAATTTATTTAATCACTTCTTTTTTTTCTGATCAAAAGTAACTAAAGATTGTTTGAAAGAGAATTAACAATCGAGTCAATCATTTGAATGTATGAACTGATACCTGATTGACCGTAAACTGCATTTGCAACTTTTACAACTTTAACTCCTGTTGCTTTCGAAAGCTGATTAGGCGCGTTATCGCTGTAATAATTTTCCATTAAAATTAGTTTAATATTTGATCTTTTTATTTCAGAAATCAGTTCGGCATTATGAGAAGGCGTTGGCGGAATTCCTGGCTTTGGTTCAACCTGGCCAGCAATTTTCAATCCGAATCTATCGGCAAAGTAAACCCAGCTTTTGTGAAACGTAAGGATGGGTTTGCCTTTAACAGGATTTAACTTTGTCTTCCATTCATTAATCTTAGAATCCAATTTTGTTATAAAGTCAGTAAAGTTTTTTTGGAAATAAGCTGAATTATCTGGTGATAAATCTGATAAAACCTCGGTAATTTGTTTTGCCATTTTCTTCGCATTCTCAGGATCGAGCCAGTAGTGAGGATTTCCGTAAGGGTGAATATCACCTTGGCTTGCATCAATTTTTCCTGTTGGCACTTCTTTCTTTTCAATATCAGTCGAAAGATCAATTAACTTTAATTTGTCGTTTCTTGAGCCGTCAATTAGCTGCTGCAGCCACAATTCCAGTCCAAGTCCGATTTTGAAAACCACATCAGCATTGCGAAGCTTAAGCATGTAGCTGGGAAGAATTTCGAGAAAATGCGGATCTTGATCGCCTCGGCAGAGGTAATCAACCTTAACTTTTTCTTTCCCGATTTCTTTAACAAGATCATAAATTACTGTTGTTGTTGTTACAACTTTAATATTTGCAAAAGTGATGGTGCTAAATAAAAATATTATTGCCGATATAATTATTTTCTTCATTTTTATTTTCCTTATTAATTAAAATGGATGAGCTTTGTGTGGACCAAGTGAAAACAGCATTTGGAGTGTAACAGTTGTTTCACTGTCCCGTTGAGTTCTATCATCACACTTGAATGAAAGATTTTGGACACCAAGTCGAAGAGCTAAAGTTTCTTCAATCGGGTAATAACCTAACCAACCCGAAATACCATGTGTTTTATTTTTATCATCATTGCTCGAAGTGTTGAATTCGCGTTCATCTCCAACGATACCAAAAGTAAAATCATACTTCGCTCCAATGCTGAATTGTTTGCTGAAAAAATAATCAACCAAAATGAAAGCGCCGAAGGTATTTATCTTTTCAGACTTTTCGATTGGGATGTTTACTCCAATGTCACCTTGTCTGAAAACATCTCTGCTGTTCATCAATCCTTCACCTTGAATAGTAAGCGCAGTGTAGGAGTTGGGTTTATACTTGAGTTTAAAATCAATTCCGCCGTAGAGATAATTCAGTGTTTTTACTGTAGGCTCGGCAGATGAATCACCAAGAGTATTAAAATTCATTTTTGAATGCGCTCCATATGAGCTGTTTAAACCAATTTCAAGATTTGTATAATCATCCAAATCAAAAAATGCACTCAATCTGCTTATGAAAATTGGTGAGTTGAGATTTATATGATCGGATTCAGTTTCGGATTCGTGTTCATGGCTATGAGTTGATCTCAAACCATCACCTTTTAAAATTCCCAGATCAAGATTAGAATAGAAAGTTTCGGTGGGTAAAATGAAACTAAAGGTTGCACCGATATCGTTAAAACCTTCATCACCAAAAAATACTTGATGAAACAAAGGCCTTTGAATAAACTGCCAAGCATGAGGGTGAATTGTGTTTATTTTTCCGAATCCAACAAGATACTTTCCTGCTTTAATTTGCATGTCAAGCGGAAGTCCACGCAAAATCTGCGCATACATTTCCTCGAGGTGAAATTCACCTTCCTCGAAAGCGATATTAGCGGTTGCACGAGAATATGGATTCAAATAGCCATCAACGTACAGTTCCATTGAAGGTGTTTCAAAATTAAGTTTACCATATTCGGGAGTTTCCTTTACATTGTTTGTAAAAGTGTTGAATGTACCAATAAGACTAATATCAGGGTTCACATTCGATTGTGAATAGATATTCACGGCAAGGAAACATGCAGTTAGCAAAACCAAAATTTGTTTCATATTTCTCCAAAAAATTTTTAATAAAAAAATATAAATGAATGCTTCTTATCCTGGAGGATCAAAGCATCTGATTAAAAACAAAAATTTAGGAGAAAACCGGAGGTGCCCTTGGAGAATTTTTAGAAAGGGAGAAGAGAGAAGTTAATTTATCGTTAAAAAGTAATTCATTTTTTTCCCCAGATAAAGAATTTGTCGATAAATCATCTGAAGAAAATTTAAGATCGAGTATGCTGCTCGAAAACTGGTGAATAACGCAAATCGAACCATTATCGGTAAGATAGTGGCTGCTCGCCCATTTAGTGCTGTTTATGTTGTTAAAACTTGATTCAGGAAAAAATGCGTAGGCATGAAAATGCATCGCATTCATAACAGCAAATGCAATATAAGCAGCTAAGAATAAACCGGAGATAATCTTTTTATGTTTTATTGCATTATTCATTTCGGGCAAATATAAACTACTGTTTGGTTGGCAGCAAGTGAAAAATTACAACTGTACTTCAAGTTACTTTTCGTTTAACAGCATTTGCTTGCACTTGTCAAGCGAGTCTAATTGTTCTTTGCTCAGTTCAGGATATTTAAGATCTAAGCTTTCCATTTTCTTTACAATTATTTCAGAAACCAAAAGCCGCATAAACCATTTTTTATCTGCAGGAATAATATACCAAGGTGCATGATCTTTACTTGTTGCAGAGATTGCTTCTTGATAACACTTTTGATATTCGTTCCAATGTTCTCTTTCCTTTATATCACCCTCGGCAAATTTCCAGTTCTTGGATTTATCTTCAATCCGTTCCAAAAATCTTTGCTTTTGTTCTTCCTTAGAAACATGAAGGAAAAATTTTAAGATTATGGTTCCATTTTCGTAAAGATATTTTTCAAAATTATTAATTTGTTCGTAACGTCTCAGCCAGATATCATTCGTTTTAACTTCATCGGGAAGTTTTTGATACTTAATTAAATCATGTACTCGAACTACTAAAACTTCTTCGTAATGTGAACGATTAAATATTCCAATTCTTCCTCGTTCGGGCAAAGCTTTGTTTATTCTCCAAAGATATCCGTGATCTAATTCCTCCTCCGAAGGTTTCTTGAAGCTGAATACTTGAGTTCCTTGTGGATTCAATCCGCTCATTACATGCTTGATAGTGGAATCTTTACCAGCAGCATCCATCGCTTGAAAAATTAGAAGCATCGAGTATTTGTCGCTTGCATACACCGGTTTTGGAGCTCGCGCATTTTTTCAATATTCTTCTCAAGCACTTTTGCTGCTTCGAATTTATCTTTAATATTTTGAGTGTTATCCGTTGAAATTTTAGAGAGATTTATTTTGTCTCCCGGTTTTGCAAGATATTTTTCAACTTTCATTTTGTCTGCCTTTTTAATATTGATTATTTCCTTAGCGAGAAAATATAAAATCAATTCTTAACTTACACGTTAGATTAAGAATCTTTTATAACGGTTCAATCATCAAACGATAAAAAATTAGGAGAAATAATGTCCACGAAAACAGCTTATGTAAAACAAATTAAAGGTATCTCCTTTGCAGGAAGAACTGATTCAAAACATTGGGTTACAATGGATGGACCTGAGAGTTTTGGAGGAAGTGATTCCGGAATCAGACCTAAAGAATTAATTCTTCTTGCCTTAGCTGGCTGTACTGGCAGCGATATTGTAACTATTCTGCAAAAGAAAAAAGTGCAGCTAGATAATTTTGAGATGAACTTAAATGCGAATGTAGCAGATGAACATCCGCAGGTGTATACTAAAATCAATATTGAATTTGTATTTACCGGAAAGAACATTCAAGCAAAAGATGTTGAACGTGCTATTGAATTATCTCAAACAAAATACTGCTCCGTAACTCACATGCTTAACAAAGCAGTTGAGATTACTCATTCATATAAAATTATTCCAACTGAATAAACAGAAATTTCAAAACCCAGTTTCTCTTGAACTGAAACTGGGTTTAAGTTGGGAGATTTATTTCATCGCAACATTTTTAGGAGTAAATCTTTCAACTTGATTTCTGACTGGCTTTACAGTTTTTAGATAATCATAAATCGCACTAAGATCCTCTTCAGTCATACCTGCATACATTAGCCATGGCATTGGGGTATTGAATTCATTCTCGGCAACAGAATGAATTTTGGAAGAATCAGTGTAATCTTTAAATCTCTTTATAAAAAATTCCTTTGTCCAATTTCCTATACCGGTTTCATTCTCAGGTGTAATATTTGCAGATCTTGCAGTTCCTCCCAAAATTGGGAACTCCTCACCGCCGGCGAACTCCATGCCTTCTATAATTTCACCTTTTTCAGTTTTAGAGTGGCAATCTTTACACCCTGCAATAGTAACCAAATATTTTCCAAATTCGATTGGATTATTTTTATCAAAAGTCATCGGACTGTGAGATGCCACTGGCATGGTTTTAACAATGTAGTTTAGTGGAAAATTTAACTCAGTATCTGGTAGTTTATTTGGGATTGGCTGCAAACTTCTAACATAGGCAATAATTGAATAAAGATCTTCCATCGAAAGTTTATTATAGTTTAAGTATGGCATAATGGGGAATAAGGATTTACCGTTTTTATCAACTCCACAGGTAATTGCTCGAATTAACTCACCGTCAGTCCAATTTCCAATTGCAGCCGGAGTGATATTTTTCATTACAATCTTTCCCGGGAATCCAACTTTTTCATCCCAAATATCGCCGCCGCTTCCAAAAGTACTTTTGATAATTGGCATTGAGTACTTGCTTAAATCTCGTTTGGAATGGCAATCCATACAAACAGCAACATGATTAGCTAAATATTTTCCGCGGGCAAGTCTCTCGGGTGTAGAATCCACTTTTATATTTGTTGGCGGTTCAACTTTAGGAAAAGCTATGTTGAAATAAACAAATCCCGCAGCCACAAGAACTACTAAAACTCCCAAAACAGCAGCTAAAATCTTTACAAATTTTTTCATTTATACCTCTTAGTTGTTTGAAAATAATAATTAAAATGAGTGCAAAAATAGTATGTGCGTTCTCAGCAAGGAGATGATATTATTACATGGTAAGTTATTTATACTAATGGTATTTGAACGATGACTTCTATAATTTGCATCGAAAATTTTTATTTATCGCTTAAATAAGCAAGTTGAATTTGTGATTAACATCATTTCCCAATTTTTATTTAATGATTCCGCTAACCAAAATCACAAACAATAAATTGATATTATGAAAACACATTTTAAAGGCAAACCATATCTCTTGAAAGAAACTAACTGGAAAAATGTAGGTTCAACTAAATTTTCGACTGCAGTTCTTCCATGGGGAGCAACAGAGCCTCACAATTATCATCTTCCATATGGTACTGATATTTTTGAAAGTGAACATATCTCCGAACTCGCTGCCGAACATGCATGGAATAAAGGAGCAAAAGTTATTGTTCTACCCGCAATACCGTTTGGTGTTAACACTGGACAGATAAATTACAACCTGGTTGTAAACATGAATCCATCAACACAATATTTAGTATTAAGAGATGTTGTTGACTCAATTTCACGCCAGTCAATTAATAAACTGGTAATTTTGAATAGCCACGGTGGAAATGATTTTAAGCCAATGATAAGAGAACTGAAACTTTCGCACCCTAAAATTTTTATTTGTTTGATAAACTGGTACACCCTTCCTGATATAGAAAAGTTTTTTACTTCTCCTGGCGATCATGCTGGTGAAATGGAAACAAGTATGATGATGAAAATTGCACCAGAACTTGTGCTGCCTTTAAATGAGGTTGGAACAGGATTCGAAAAGAAAATTAAACTTGAGGGATTGAAAAATAAACTGGCATGGACTCAACGCGATTGGCAAAAAATTACTTCGGATACTGGAGTTGGTAATCCAAAACTTTCATCTGCCGAAAAAGGAGAAAAATTTTTAGTAGAATTAAAAAAACGCATTGGCGAGTTTTTAGTTGAGCTTGCCAGCGCAGATTTAGATGATTTGTATGAAGCGTGAAATGGCAAATGACGAGTGAAACCAAAAAAGAGTTACACTTGCAATTTTAATTTTGATAACAAAAAACGTACTGTATTTCTTTGAAAATATTTTTCGTTGATTATTTTTTTCTTGACTTACCCCCCATCGGTTATATTAAACCAGCAAAAAAAATTTAATAGTGAAAACAAAAGAGGGGTAAATGCAACCCAAACTTCATTCTCATAATCTTTATCTTCAGTCCAAATACGCTAACACTGTGGTGGGCAGGCTTAATCTATTTCCAATCTTACTCTTTCTCATACTCTAACTCCCACAAGCTGTAAAAGCCCAAGTAGTAATAAAAGAGAGGATAGAAATACACCCATTACAAAGTCCTCAAAGCCAAAACCCGGCCAATTTTGACCCAAGTTTGTGCGAACCACCAGTACATGAATTTGTAGCACCTGGCGATGACGAAACATATTCCGCATGGTATGGTAATTGCGAAGAGTTTGGAGATTGTTTTACATTTATTAAAGATACTGATAGAGCTTGGAATGTATCCATTATACAAGGAGCCGAGTATGTTCGAGTACAAATATCACCAGAAGCACTGTGCAAAAATTGGCACGATCCTGGAAATAATTTTGTGTGGGATAATGCTTGCATGTACTTAGTTTTTGATGAACAAGAACCGGACAGTGTGGCAACGGTAAAAATAAATTTTTCAAGTTCTTTAGGAAATGCGGGTTATACTTATAATGTGTACAAACCGTATTTTCATATAGAACAAATGACCGAGATAGATACAATGGATTTCGGAGGAGAACAGATAATAGAACTGCTGGTGTTAAACCAGTGCACAAATACATGGCCATTAATATCGGACACAATAACATTCACAGCCGAAAGAATTTAGGCTAGAGCAGAACTATCCGAATCCATTTAACCCAAGTACAAAGATTCGATATTCAATACCAAATGTAGGGGCACAATGCATCGTGCCCGTACAATTGAAAGTATACGACATTCTCGGTAATGAAGTAGCAACCCTGGTAAATGAAGAAAAAGCTGTTGGATATTATGAAGTTGAATGGGATGCCAGCAGAGTAGCCAGCGGCGTTTATATTTATAGATTAGCTGCTGGAAGCTTTGTCTCAACTAAGAAGATGATGATTTTAAAATAGTATCAAACGCTTACTGAAATCAATTATATGTGGTAATTTCATCTTAAGACAAACCCGCCATAATAAGTTTTATTTGTAATCTTTTTAAATTTGAACCGCGCAAAGCGGGGTTTATTTTTAAAATCAAATTAAACCAGAAAAATTTTATGAGAAAAAATGTCCGTTGCAAATGGTCAATAAGCCATCCAATCTATGTAAAATACCATGATAAAGAATGGGGAGTTCCTG
>JACAFC010000052.1 GCA_013388515.1 Ignavibacteriaceae bacterium
ACATTTATGATTATGCTTATATATCAAATTTATATTTACCTTATCAGATGATGTTTAAAATGAAGTTTGAACGTGAGTCGATAGATGGCTATGAAAAAAGCACAGAGCTAAAAGGCATGCCCACATTTGAAAAATGGGATATTGAAGGAAAAGACAATACTGTTAATGTACTCGTCGGAAAAAGATTCATTGTTACTGTTGATACTGATAATATGCCTGAAGGCAGTGCACGAAAAATAGCCGAAGGATTGGATCTTAATGCTTTAGCTAATGAAAGTTCAAAGTAAATACATGTTGAACCTTCGAGACTGCATGTTATTCTCGAAGGTTCTACTCTGCTGATATTATGAAAAATCAAAAGACTCTATCGCTTGCAAAAGATAAAATTAAAATACTTTTGCTGGAAGAACCTCACAAAAATGCTGTAACACTTTTTAATGGAAACCAGTATACAAATATTGAATATTGCAAGGGTTCATTAAACGAAAATGAATTAGCAGAAAAAATTAAAGACGTTCATCTTCTTGGAATAAGATCCAAAACGAATGTTTCTAAAAATATTCTTCTACATGCAAACAAACTGATAGCAATTGGATGCTACAGTATTGGAACTAATAACGTTGATTTACTTGCCTCAAAACTTCAAGGTATTCCTGTATTTAACGCTCCTTTTTCAAACACAAGATCGGTAGCTGAGCTTGTAATAAGTGAATGCATTTTCTTGATTCGCGGCATACCGGAAAAAAATTTTGCAGCCCATAACGGCGTTTGGTTAAAAGATGCATCAAATTCATTTGAAGTTAGAGGGAAAAACCTAGGAATAATAGGATACGGACATATTGGATCTCAGGTCTCCATTCTTGCAGAATCCTTGGGGATGAATGTTTTTTATTATGACATTGAAAAGAAATTGAATCTTGGAAATGCAAAATCATGTTCAAGCTTAAATGAGCTGCTTTCACAATCAGATATAGTAACACTGCATGTTCCCGAAACAGATTTGACAAGAAACATGATAGGTGCCAGCGAAATTAGAATGATGAAAAAAGGTTCATTCTTAATAAATGCATCGCGTGGATCAGTTGTGGTTATTGATGATCTTGTAAAGGCTCTTGAAGAAAAGCATTTAGCTGGTGCAGCAATTGATGTTTTTCCTGAGGAACCAATTTCAACAAAAGATGAATTCAGAAGTGCACTTCAAAAATTTAATAATGTTATACTAACTCCTCACATAGGAGGAAGCACATCGGAAGCGCAAGCAAATATTGCCCTCGAGGTTTCTGAAAAATTAGTTAAGTATTGTGATGTTGGTACTACCATCGGTGCTACAAATTTTGTTGAGGTTTCTCTCGCTCCAAATATTGATAAGCAGCGGTATCTTCACATACATAAAAACCAGCCTGGTGTATTGAATAAAATAACAAATGTGTTTACTTCACGTAATCTTAACATCGCATCACAATATCTGCAGACAGATGCTCATGTTGGTTATGTCATAATTGATATTGATGAAAAAACTAATTCAGGTGAAATTATGAAGGAACTTAAGGCCATTCCGGAAACAATAAAAACGCGAATGCTTTTTTAAGACTTCAGCTAAATCTTAATAACCTGATTCAAGGGGCGATTTCATTTTTTCTAAACCAATTAGTTCAATTAGATTATTATAATTGATTAGTTGAACATTTTTTAATTGAAAAACATTTTCTGATTGAGCCTTAATTAAAGCATCAAGTTCAGCATTTCTATGCCGGCTCATTTCATCCAATCCGAAACTATTCATATCTATCATAGCACTTAATTCATCATCGTCTTTACCAATATGGCATACAAGCAAATAAATTTTATCCGGTAATAAATTGTCAAGCGTTTTATAAAGCGAATCTTTTTTTGATTCAATTGGTTCTGCATACATGCTTTTTGCATCTATTTCTCCGAAGTAACGTGAGATACCTAATCCATACTCTTTTGCAAGCTTTTCAACTATGCCTCTCATTTCCGGATTGTCAACCGCAGTTCCCATATGATAATCTAAATAAGAGATTTTTAACCCGCTTTTCAAGGCTCGTTCAATTTGTGCTCTTAACTCAATTTCAACTTCATCTAGCTTGGGGTTATTCGCAAAGAATGCTGCACGCGAAGGAAAGAAATAACCATTTTCATCAACTAAAGATTGGACTTTATCCCGCCCAGCAACTGGTCCCCAGCGATAGTTTCTCCATTCTGCATTAAGTGTAAGATGAATACCAACAGTTATTTCCGGATGAGGTTTCAATATATCTACTGCCTCCTCATACCATGGACATGGAAACATTATTGAAGCAGAAAAAATCAATCCCGTATTAATCAATTCTTTTGCTGCGAGATTTACAGAATGCGACATCCCGATGTCGTCACATCGAATAAGTAAAAGCTTTGATGAAGTCGAGCTCTGGCAGAAATTGATCTGAGTAAATGATAATGTGATGGTTAATACTATAAATAATAATTTCATGTTACTTCCACTTTGATTCTGTAAAATATAATAATATGACCTAAGTTAAGAATGGATGCTGCTCAAAAAAAAATCTTTTACCGTTCATCATAAAAATTCTTTTCAAATTGGGATTAATCTTAATGATAAATTAACTTTTAAAAGTTAATTAATATCTTTCATAAATAGATAACTTTCAATTAAAAAAAAATTAAAATCGGAATGCCATTATGAAAAGATTCAACTCAATCGCCAGTTTAATACTCATTCTTGCTTTTGCAATGACTTCCATTGCTCAAAAGAAATCAGAACCGGATTCATTGAAAAACATATCCTTATCTGGATTAAGCTTCAGGAGCATTGGTCCAGCAGTTACTGGAGGAAGGGTGATTGATATTGCCGTTAATCCATTCGACCATAGTGAATACTATGTTGCTTCGGGTCATGGTTCACTTTGGAAAACTGAGAATAAAGGAATTACTTTTTCTCCTGTGTTTGATGGTAATAAATCTTATGCAATTGGTTCAGTAGAAATTGATCCTGCAAATCCAAATGTAGTGTGGGTTGGAACCGGCGAAAATAAAAATCAGAATAATGTTATTTACGGTGATGGCATCTATAAAAGTGAAGACGGAGGAAAAAGCTGGAAAAATATGGGGCTTGGAAATTCTGAGCACATTGGCGGAATTGCAATTGATCCTAAAAATTCGATGATAGTTTATGCCGCCGCTTACGGGTCGCTTAGAAATGCTGGAGGTGATAGGGGAATCTTCAAAACAACTGATGGCGGAAAAACATGGACTAATGTATTGAAGATAAATGAGTATACCGGATGTTATGAAGTGCACATAGATCCAAGATTTTCAAATGTTCTTTATGCTACAGCTCATCAGCGAATGAGGAATTTATACACAGGAGTTTATGGCGGACCTGAAAGCGGAATTTATAGAACTTTGGATGGCGGTGTAACGTGGGAAAAATTAACAAACGGTTTACCTTCTGAAAATGTTGGAAGAATAGGAATGTCTATTTCACCCGTTAATCCAGATGTGCTTTATGCAATAGTTGAAGCAACAGAGAGCGATAAAGGCATTTATAAAAGTGTTGACCGCGGGGCAAGTTGGGCAAAGCAAAGCAGCTACATTTCTTCGTATGCTTTTTACTTCCAAAAATTGTATTGTGATGTTAAAGACGTAAATAGGGTTTACAGCGATGATGTTTTCATTCAAGTTACAAATGATGGCGGCAAAACTTGGAAAAATTTGGGCGATAAATTCAAGCATGTTGATAATCATGCAATTTGGATTAATCCCAAAAATAATGAACACATCTTAGCCGGTTGTGATGGCGGTGTGTATGAAACTTATGACCAAGGTAAAAGCTGGGACTTTAAATCAAACATTCCAATTGCTGAAATTTATAAAGTTACCACTGATAACTCCGAACCATTTTATAATGTTTACATCGGAACTCAAGACAACAATAGTTTAGGTGGACCCTCACGCACAATTAGCTCTGCAGGAATCGTAAACAGCGACTGGCTTTTCACCAATTCTGGTGATGGATTTGAAACTCAAGTTGATTGGAAAGATCCAAATATTATTTATTCGCAATCACAAAACGGCGGGCTTGTTCGGTATGACAAGAGAAGCGGTGAAAATCTTTTCATCAAACCCTACGATTTTAATGATACAGCTTACCTTTTTGATTGGGATGCTGCTCTCCTGATTTCAAAGTTTGATAATAAACGACTTTATTTTGGCGGCAATAAACTTTTCAGAACGGATGACCAAGGAAATACTTGGAGAGAAATCAGCCCTGATCTTACACGCGGTGTTCCTCAAGAAATGCAAAAGCTTATGAATCAAAGTTGGAGTATCGATCAGCTTGCAAGAAAAGGTTCAATGGCACAAATCGTTACGATTGCTGAATCTCCTTTAAATGAAAATATTTTGTTTGCTGGCTCGGGTGATGGACTTATTCATTTTACTACAGATGGCGGAGTAAGCTGGACAAAATCTTTAGTTACTGGCTTACCTGAATATGCAAGAGTTCATCATATCGTCGCTTCAAATTTTGATGTACAAGTTGCTTATGCAGCTTGTCAAAATATGGTTGGGGGAGATTATAAACCTTACATTTACAAAACAAGTAATGGCGGAAAATCTTGGTTTTTAATTAATGCAAATCTTCCAACCAAGGGAAGCACCCACACAATTGCAGAAGATCATGTTGATAGAAATTTGCTTTTTTTAGGAACTCAATATGGTGTTTATTTTTCGAATAATGGCGGTGAAGAATGGATTCCCCTGAAGAATGGAATTCCACCAGCATGCGTAATGGATCTTGATATTCAGCGAAGAGAAAATGATCTTGTTGTCTCAACCTTCGGCAGGGGAGTTTTTATTTTGGATGATTATTCTCTGCTTCGTTTTCTTTCAAAAGAAACTTTACAAAAAGAAGCAGAAATCTTTCCAATAAAAGATGGATTAATGTTCATACCTTCTAGCCCGCTTGGTTTTAGAGGAATATCATTTCAAGGAGCTAGTTTTTATTCAGCGCCAAATCCAGAGGTAGGAGCTGTCTTTTCATATTACATTAAAGATGAATATAAATCCTTAAAGCAAAAAAGGCGGGATGAAGAAAAAGCAAAGCAGAAGAAGGGAGAAGATATTAAGTATCCAACGTACAATACACTAAGACAGGAAGCTGACGAACCAGAAGCGTATTTGCTTTTTACTATATCAGATGAACAGGGAAATGTAGTTAGAAAATTGAAAACCGATATTAAAAAGGGAGTGCACAGAATTTTATGGGACTTTAGATATAATCTTCCAACTCCGATATCTCTCGAACCCTTCGATGATTCGGTTCCATGGAATGAACCTCCTAAAGGATACATGGCTGTTCCTGGAAAGTATTTCGTATCTCTTTCCAAGTTTGAAGATGGAAAATACACTGAGCTTGTTAAAACAAAAGAATTTATCTGCAAACAATTGAATATAGTATCGCTTCCAGCTGATGATAAAGTTGCTCTTAATTCATTTAACAAGAAAGTTGCTGAGTTGACAAGGGCAATTACGGGCTTAGATGCTTACAGAAAAGAATTGGTTAACAAACTTTCTTACATGAAAAAAGCGGTAATTGAATCCGCCGAAGTTCCAGCAGAAACTTATCAAACCATACTCAATATAGAATTGGATCTCAAATCAGTAGATCGAAAATTAAATGGTGATCAACTTCGTGCGAGATACGAAAGTGCAGCGCCCACTTCAGTGAAGGAACGTGTTGAATTAATAACTGGGGCATTGTGGAGTACAACAGCCGCACCAACAACAACATTTATTAAATCCTACGAAGCTGCGGCAGAAAAATTTGATGAAATAAAAACCTCGATAAAAACAATCGACGACAGCATAAAACAAGTTGAAATGACTTTAGAAAGATTTAATGCACCCTATACTCCGGGGAGGATCCCCGATTGGAAGAAAAATTAAGTAATCCAACCCCTGCTAAAACATAGCGGGGGTTTTGATTTTAATAATAATTACTCGCAAATTGCCTGCAGTGATTGTACTTTTCTTTGAAGGCTTAAAACCATCTAAACGCTGCTCTTCGTGCAGATGGTCTTTTGAGTAAAAAATTTGAAAGTTAATAGTTAAACGAGATGAAATATTTAAATGTAAAAATTGTAAGATCTACTTTGGTGGCTCTATTGTTCTTGATATTAGTTCAAATATCACTATTTAGTCAGGATCATCAGGATTGGAGTTATAATCTGTCAATATATGAAGTAAATGTTCGACAGTATACAAGTTCAGGAACTTTTACTGAATTTGGAACTCACCTTAATAGACTTAAAGAACTTGGTGTTGGAATTATCTGGTTCATGCCCATTCACCCAATCGGTGTAAAAAACCGGCTCGGAAGCTTAGGCAGCTATTATTCAGTAAAAGATTATTATGGTATTAATCCTGAATTTGGAACTTTAGAAAATTTTAAAGCTCTTGTTGATTCTATACATGCAAAAGGTATGTACGTTTTAATTGATTGGGTTGGCAACCACACATCCTGGGACAATTCGTTAACAGTTACTCATCCCGAGTGGTATGTTAAGGATGGTAACGGCAAATTTATCCCGCCGCCTGGTACAAACTGGAGTGATGTGATTCAATTAGACTATAGTAAGCCAGAATTAAGACAGTATATGATTGATGCAATGAAATTTTGGATAAATGAAACTCATATTGATGGTTTTCGTTGTGATGCTGTGAGTTTTATGCCGCTCGATTTTTGGACAACAGCCATTGCAGAACTTAAAAAGGTTAAGCCGGGTATTTTAATGATTGCTGAAGATGATAAGACAGAATATCAGTTTGCAGGATTTGATATGAGTTATGCTTGGGGAATGTACGGTTTTGGCAATGGTGTTTTGGTTAAAATTGTAAATGGAACAAACAATGCAAACTTTTTGAACACCTTATCAAATCAAGAAAATACTAACTTTCCTCCGCCGCATTACAGAATGTATTTTACCTCGAATCATGATGAAAATTCTTGGTATGGTACAGACTTTGAGTTGTTCGGAAATGCTGCTGAACAGTTTGCTGTCCTTATTTCTACTTTCCGAAGCATGCCTCTTATCTATGGTGGACAGGAAGCAGGATTAAATCACAGACTCAAATTTTTTGATAAGGATCAGATAATTTGGAAGACTCATCCTTTCTCGGATCTTTACAAAAAACTATTCCAATTAAAAAGGAATAATAAAGCACTTTGGAATGGCGCTGCCGGTGGAGTATTGCAACGGGTTCTAACAACAAATAATCCGGCAATTTTTGCTTTTATCAGGTCGAAAGAAAATTGTAAGGTGTTCGCAATTTTTAATGTTACTAACCAGGCGGCAACATTTACATTACAAGATGCATTATACACTGGTAGATACAGAGATGTATTTTCGAACGATTCAGTCACCTTTTTTGAGAATACTCAATTAACTTTACCAGCTTGGGGGTATAAAGTATACGAAATTGGAAGCGGGGTAACCGAAGTTGAGGATGAACGATCATTACCATCACAATATTTACTTTTACAGAATTATCCCAATCCCTTTAATTCGTCTACCAGAATTAAATTTCAAGTACCCAACACAGCATCTGTAACGTTGAGAATATTTGATGTTCTCGGTAATGAAATTGAAATATTGGTAAATAAAGAAATGGAATTTGGTAGTTACGAAGTGGATTTTGAGGCTGCCCAATTGCCAAGCGGAGTGTATTTCTATCAGCTTAAATCTGGGCATTTTGTTGATACAAAGAAACTTTTATTGTTGAGATAGCGACATGTATAGCTAATAATAAATATTTACTTAAAAACAGTCTTATCTATTTAGACCAAACTATATTCAAAACTAATTATACAGACTCTTTCAGCCTGCCAGCATGATTCGTGTGTAGAATTTTGGGACTGGTCTTTGTAAGTTTGTCCCAATTAGTTTTTATTTAAACATTCGGAACTTAAATGAGACCATTTCACATCTTCCTAATACTAACAGCAGTTCTTAGCATCCATATTTTTTCAAAAGATAATGAGAGTTTATTAATAAGTATACAGCTTGATAAAGTTAAAGATCTAAATAAAATTGAAGAACTCAATCTGCCTGTCTTTCATATTTATGATAATATACTTATCACTAAAGTTGAAGCTTCTAAAATAGATGATTTGAAATCTAGGAAGGTTGATTACAGTATATTGGATC
This sequence comes from Ignavibacteriaceae bacterium, assembly GCA_013388515.1. GTDB lineage: Bacteria > Bacteroidota > Ignavibacteria > Ignavibacteriales > Ignavibacteriaceae > XYD12-FULL-36-8. The sequence continues at coordinate 8,232 of JACAFC010000052.1, forward strand.
AAGCTCAGCATCAATCTGATTATTATTTAATTTCAAGTAAGAATAAATTACAAAACAATTCAATACCTTCTGGAATTAACGTTATTTACACTGAAGAAAAATCAACCATCATCAAAGATCCGGTGTCGATTGAGATGCTGAGAGCTGCCGGATTTTCTCCAGTTAAAATTGGACATGATCCGATGCCTTTTAAGAACATAAAAATGAAAAGCGGTAATAACTTAATTCTGCCTGATTCGGTAATTAATGCAATAATTTCAAATGTAAGTGCAGATAGTGTTAAGTATTTCATACAATCATTACAGAATTTCCAGACCCGATTTTTGTTTGCTGACACAAGAGATGCAGTGGCAGAATGGATCAAATCTCAATTTATAAGGTTTGGATATACCAATGTTGTTATTGATTCATTTTTGTACCAGAATACATGGCAAAAAAATGTAATTGCTACTTTAGAGGGGGTTACTAATCCTGAGAGGCTATATGTGTTTGGAGGCCATCATGATTCTTATTCCAGTGGAAACCCAAATGTATTTGCCCCAGGAGCAGATGACAATGCAAGTGGAACTGCAGCAGTACTTGAAATGGCTCGAGTATTAAAACAGAGTGGATATAACTCGAATGTAACAATCAAGTTTATAACATTTGGCGCCGAAGAGTATGGGTTATGGGGAAGCAGAGATTATGCTGATTATGCAGTCAATAATAATCTCGATATAAAATTAATGATTAATCATGATATGATTAGCCATACTTCTAGTACATTATTTGAGAGTTTTGTGGACATAAACCATTATACAGGTTCAGAAGGATGGGCGGACATAGCATTTAAAATGGTTGAAACATATTCCGATCTTATACCAAACCATGGTGCACTAAACAGTAGTGGTTCCGATAGTCATTCATTCTGGCAAAAAGGCTACAAAGCGGTTTACTTCGAAGAAAATGACTTCAGTCCATTCTATCATTCACCGCAAGATGTAATTACAAATTACAGCATGACTTACTGTGCAGAAGTAATAAAATCGTCAGGTGCTTTGCTGTTAACAGCTCCCAAAATTCCCACTGAAATTAAAAATTATTTTGTCTACGATATTGGTAATGGAACTTCGGTGAAGTTAAGCTGGTTATCAAACACTGATTCCGATTTTAAAGAGTACAAAGTTTATATTGGAACAAACTCTGGCTTTTACAACAAAAGTTACTCGCTTGTTGATACCACCTTTATTATTGATAGCCTTTCTGAAGGGACAAAATACTTTATTGCAGTATCTGCTACGGATTCAGAAGGATTTGAGAGCTTCCTGACAGAAAGGAATATTATTCCCTTTGCCAAACCACTATCGCCCGCAGAATTTACTGTGATTCCTAAGCGGCAAGTTATAGAACTTAGCTGGAATAATAATAAAGAATTGGATTTAGCAGGATATAACATTTATCGCTCTGAATCTTTTGATGGCAGCTACATCAAAATTAATAGCAATGTATTGGTTGATTCATTTTATTCGGATGATACTCCAGTTGCAGGACAATATTATTACTATTTTATTAAAGCAGAAGACAATCAGTTTAATGAAAGCACAGCAACAGATACAATAAAATCCCGCATAATATCTTTAGACAAAGGAATTTTAGTAGTTGATGAAACTAATGATGGCAATGGTACAATCTTAAACCCAACTGATGAACAAGTCGACGAATTTTATAATCAATTACTGGGAAGCTACAGTAAAACTAATTATGATATAACATCCAATGGAGCAATCACTTTGCCGGATTTAGGTGCATTTTCTACTGTTATATGGCAAGCTGCAGATAATGTAAATGCACTCGATGCACAATCGGCCCAACAAGCAATAAAAGATTATCTAGATAATGGTGGAAATTTTATTTATGATGGATACCGGCCAACTAGAGCGTGGCAAAAAAATACGGCTGCAACCGCCAAGTACAAACCTGGGATGTTTGTTTATGATTATTTAAAGGTTGACAGCTCTGCAAACATACTTGGGTCAAGATTCATTGGGGCACATTCTTTATATGGAAACTATCCGGATATTTTTATTGACTCATCCAAAACATTGTCAACAGACAATTTTCATTTAAAAGGTGTGGAATCTATTTTCCCGAATGGTGAAGGAACTACAATATATACATTTGAAACTCTGTTTGACTCCACAAGTTTACAAGGCAAACTAAAAGGAACTCCGGTTGGAATTGAATACAAGGGAACAGATTACAAATCTGTGGTATTAAGTTTCCCGCTTTATTATATGAACTTTGATGACGCTAAAGAATTAATTGAAAGGATTCTAAGTGACAGCTTTAATGAGGTTACTAAAGTTTATGAAGAGCAGCAAGAAATTATTCCATTTGAGTACATGTTGTATCAAAACTATCCTAATCCATTCAATCCTACAACCAAGATTAGTTGGCAGTCTCCCGTTAGCGGCAGGCAGACTGTAAAAGTGTTTGATGTTTTGGGAAATGAAATTGCAACATTGGTTGATGAAGTTAAAGACGCTGATTATCATTCAATAAATTTTGATGCAAGCGATTTGCCGAGTGGAGTTTATTTTTATCAGCTTAAAATTAATGATTTTATAAAAACAAATAAGATGTTATTGATTAAATAACAAGTCTTGATAATTATAAGGCAATAGACCAAATGAAAAATGTTCAGATACAAATTGTAACAAAATCACTAACGATTTTGCTCTTTCTCATATCATTCAGTTCATTCAATATATTTCCTCAAACTGTTGATCAAAGAATTGAAAATATTCTTAACCAAATGACTACTGCGGAAAAAATTCTTCAGCTTCATAAGGAAGGAGGAATGAACACTGCAGATAATTTGAGATTAGGAATTCCCGGCTTTGTAATGGCTGATGGTCCGCATGGAGTACGAGACGGATTTGCTACTTCATTTCCAGTTGGAATTTCCATGGCTGCAACCTGGGATGTTGAATTAGCTGAGCGAATCGGTAAAGCAATGGGTGAAGAGTTCAGAGCTAAGGGTAAACATCAAATGCTTGGTCCGGCAATGGATATAACTCGTGATCCGCGAAACGGACGAACTCCGGAAAGCAGCGGTGAAGATCCTTATCTTAATGCTCAAATAACATCAGCAGTAACTAAAGGTGTTCAGCTCACGCCTTGTTTAGCTACAATTAAGCACTTCAATCTCAAACATAAACAGGCAAACCGTACAAATAACAATTATACAATTTCTCAAAGTTTGTTAATGGATCATTACGGATTGAACTTCAGAACTTCAGTGCAAGATGCTGGAGCTTTTTCTGTGATGAGTGCGTACAATTTAATTAATGGTGAACAAGCTGCAGAAAATTCAAATTTATTACGGACAATACTGCGAGAACAATGGGGTTTTCCATATTATGTGGTTTCTGATTGGGGCGGTGTGAAGAATACCGAAAAAGCAGTTGAGAGCGGAAATGATATTTGCATGGGTTCGGATCATTACCAAAATGATTTGCCAAGTTTAGTTTCAAGCGGAGCAGTTCCTATTGCAGTCATTAACGAAGCGGTTCGAAATGTTTTGCGAACAAAAATTCTTTCTGGAATTTTAGATTATTATCCGGTTGGTAACCCTGATGATTTGAATAGTGATGCTCATAAAAATCTTTGCCTTGAAGCTGGAAAAAAAAGTTTAGTTCTATTGAAGAATCTGAATAGTGTACTTCCACTTAATGCTGATTTAATTGATACAATTGCAGTTCTGGGACCAAATGCCGCCGTCTTACCAACAGATGGAACGGGCAGCAGCTGGGTTGATCCATTTTATAAAGTCTCACCAAAAGAGGGAATTGAAAATAGAATTGGTTTTGAAAAAGTGCTTTATGCAAAAGGTTGTGAGATTACAGGAAGTTATGCTGCGGATTTAGCTGATGCCTTGCAGAAAGCACAAAAAGCTGATATTGTTATTTACTTTGGCGGATTAGACCAAACACAAGAGGGAGAAGGTCTTGATAGAGCAAATGGATCGATAAAATTACCGGGCAAACAAATCGATTTTATTAAACTGCTAGCGAGTGTAAACTCAAAAGTAATCGTTGTTTTAATCAGCGGGGGAATTTGCAGTGTGAATGATTTTATTAATGATATTGAGGGATTGATTTATGCTTTTTATCCAGGACAAGAAGGCGGCAATGCCATTGCTCAAGTTCTATTTGGGGATTATAATCCGGCTGGAAGACTTCCAGTAACAATGCCGAAGAATGATGCGCAATACTCATCTTTGATAACTGATTTTGACTTTACAAACGATTATGGCTGCGGTTACAGATACTTCGACAAATTGCAAATAGACCCCGAGTTTGCATTCGGTTATGGATTAAGTTATACAACTTTTTCTTACAGCAATCTTGTTGTTACTCCATCTTCCGCACCTGTTGGAGATATAATTGAAGTTTCTGTTGATGTTACAAATACCGGTTCTAGAGATGGTGAAGAAGTAGCTCAGCTTTACATCACTGATCAAGCATCTCCAAAACAAATCTTAGCTAAAGAATTGAAAGGTTTCAAGCGAATCCACCTTTCAATTGGTGAAACAAAAACTGTAACTTTTCAAATCTCTCCAAACGAACTTTACTATTTTGATGAAGTAACTCAGAGTTACAAAGTTGCTCATGGCTTATACACAGTTAAAGTTGGACCTTCCTCAGATAGTCTTCCATTACAAAGTACATTTGAATTGACAAATGGTGCTCTTTATCCTGATTTGCAAATAGCGAACATTAAAATTGTACCGGCTTATCCTTTGGAGGGAGATAAGGTACAATTCTTAGCTACTGTTTTGAATCGAGGAACAACTGCTACGCCGACAGATCAACCTCTCGAAGTTATATTCAAAGTTAATGGAATTGAAATAAGCAAGTATTCTGAATTAACAGAATCAATTCCAGCAGGCGGAATGAAATTAATCAACGGAACAATTGGTATAAACGGGGATTACTCTTGGACCGCCAATGAAATAGCTGATTTCACTGTACAAGCAGAAGTGAATTATCTAAATGCTATGTCTGAAAGAATAACGTCGAATAATTCTAAAACAGCAGCATTTAAAGTTTATGATACACCTCCGGAAAATCTTGCTTTGCGAAAACCTGTGATTGCTTCTTCAAGCGAGGGAACTGGATTAGAGGGAAGTAAAGCAGTTGATGGAAATTATGGAACTCGCTGGTCTTCAATGTTTTCCGATTCTCAATGGCTCTTGATTGATTTAGGTTCGATACAATCTTTTAATCAAGTAAGACTTTATTGGGAAACTGCTTATGGTAAAGAGTACAAAATTCAAATATCGGATAATGGACTTGCTTGGACAGATATGGTACACAAAATAAATGGTACTGGTGGAATTGAAAAGTATGATTTCCAAGCTTTAGCAAGATACATAAGAATTTACGGAATAAAACGAGCAACCGAATGGGGATATTCACTTTATGAAGTAGAAGTTTTTAATTTGCCAGCTGTTGATGCTAAGGAAGAAATGAAAGAGAATCTTCCTAATACTTTTACACTTGAACAGAATTATCCAAATCCATTTAATCCTACGACAAAGATTAAGTACTCAATACCAACCTCACCCTTAAATCCCACTCCTTACCAAGGAGAGGGAAATACGGAGAGGTTAGTTATTCTGAAAGTATACGATGTGCTTGGCAGAGAAGTAGCAACACTCGTACATGAAGAAAAAGAAGCTGGCTATCATTTGGTAGATTTTAATGCAAGCGATTTGCCAAGCGGAGTATATTTCTATAGATTAATCGCAGGTAATTTTATTGATACTAAAAAAATGCTGTTAGTTAAATAAAAACATTTGAGGCTGTTTCAGATGGGTCATTTCGAATTTATTTTGGAATCCAAAATATTGAAACCAACTGCAAAGTAGATGCAAGATGAACGGGTCTACCAGCAAGGTAAATTCGGTGTTACTAAATTAGACTTCTGAGACAACCTCGTTTTGAAAATATACTTTGGGGTAGAATATGAGAACAAATATTTCATTTCTAGCAGTTTTGTTTCTTATTATCAGCTCTCTTTCTTATGCGGATTTTCCTCTCAGACAAAGTGCTAATGGAGATTTAAGCAGTGTAATTGCTTACAACTCAGCAAATCACGAATACCTTGTTGTTTGGAGTGAATCTATTAAGATGGGAACCTTCTATTTGGTTGGACCAGTAATGGGTCAAAGGTTAAGTGAAAGTGGAAATCCAATCGGCAGCGCTTTTACGGTTTTTAATACAGGCTCTCTTCCTTCTGTTGCATATAATTCAAAAAGAAACGAGTACTTAGTAGTATGTGCGACTTTAGGGGGCATCTACGGACAAAGAATAGACAACTCGGGTAACTTAATTGAAACTTCAACTGAGTTAGATTGGGAACATGTTGGCAACTGGCCTAAGGTTGTTTACAATTATTTAACTGAAGACTACCTGTTGGTACTTGCAGCCTTACAAGAAAATCCGGTTGGTTCAGGATTTTATAATATAAAAATATATGGCAAACGTGTTAGTTCACTAGGTCAGCCAATGGGATTAAGCTGGCTCATAGAGGATGCTCCATATGGTTCGAATGAATATGGTCTTTCGCGATTTGCAATTGCATACGCTCCAATACAATCGAGTGAAACTCCCTTAGGCAGATATCTTCTTGCTGTTCAAACCAACGCAGGTATTAATCTAACTATGCTTAATCAATGGGGATATCCAATAGATGCGGTTTACGATCCGCAGAGCCAGCAATACTTTAGATATATTCCATTCAGCGAAGGCAGTGTTGTTGGCGGTGAGTTTAATATTGATGTCGCTTTTGGAATGAAAGCCGGTTACAATCTGCCGGGTCCAGTGTTTTTTGTTGTTTGGGGAGACAATAATAATACCTGGCAAGGGCAAGAATGGTCTGGTATTTATGGCAGTTTTGTAAACCCCTACAAACTTGATTATTTGATAACCGACCCAGTACAAGATAATTCTTTTCCAATTTCAGCCATTTATGATCATTATGCTTTTGGCACAGATGAATATGCAAAATCTTGGAAACCAAAGGTTGCCTATAACAATGCTGGACAAAAATTTATTGTAACCTGGCGGGAAACACCAACTACTAATTCGCAGAACGATACTAAAGTAAATCACATAAGAGCAGATAAAGAATACACAAGCGGATCATATTACACACCTAATGATGTCATCTCAGCTGTAACCGGTAATGAAAATCCTATGGAACCGGCAATAGCATCAAGTTCAACAAATCCCTCAACTCTTATTACTTGGAATGATTACCGTAATTTTTCAACAACAGATTGGGATATATATGGAAATCTCTACACAATCCCATCAGTTCCATCTATTACCGTAACCAAACCAAATGGTGGAGAAAATTGGTTTATTGATACTGAATATGAAATAACTTGGACTTCATCAGATTATTCAAATCCAGTTCGGATAGAATATTCAACAGATGGAGGTACAACTTATACTGAAATTGTTAATTCAACATCTAACGACGGTTCATACAGTTGGACTGTTCCATTCACATTATCTAATTATTGTGTGGTTAAGGTTTCAGATGCAACCGACAGCGATCCTTTTGATATAAGTGATCAAGTTTTTTCAATTACAACAACAAAAAAAATTGTTACAAATACAAATGATTCGGGACAGGGTTCACTACGACAGGCTATTCTTGATGCAAACTCTAATGCGGGTTACGATACAATTATTTTCAAAATACCAGGTACTGGAGTTCACACAATTCAACCGCTAACTCAGTTACCAGAAATAACAGATCCCGTTTTGATAGATGGATTTTCGCAGCCAGGCAGTAGTCCAAACACGAATCTAATAAATCAAGGATGCAATGCATCTTTAAATATTGAAGTAAACGGTGATAACACTGTGGGGGCAAATGGTTTTTACATTGGTTCACCTGGAAATAGCACCTTAAGAGGGTTAATTATTAATGGATTTGACAGTTCCGGAATCAAAATTTATATGGGCACTGTAAATCATATTATTGGGAATTACATAGGAACAGATGCAAATGGTATAAATGCAAAATCAAATAGCATTGGGGTAATTGTAGAAAACTCATTGTTAAATTACATTGGCGGAAGTAATCCAAGTGATCGAAACATTATTTCTGGGAACACCAATGGAATGTTAATAATAAATTCGAGCCCAGCTTTTTACAGCGCTGCAAGCAGAAATAGAATAGAGGGAAATTATTTTGGAATAGATGCAACTGGTTTAAATCAATTGGGGCAATCTCAAAACATTATTATCCAAAACTCATCTTATAATGCAATAGGCTGGTCAAATGAAGGTTCTCGGAATATCATTTCAGGAAGTGGTGGTGGTTCTGTTTCATATGATCCTCCTTTAGCAGGAATAAGAATCGAAGGATTTCACGCAAAGGGTAATTTAATCAAAGGTAATTATATTGGCACTGATGCTGCAGGGTATGCACCAATCCCAAACAAACAAGCAGGTATAGTATTGTTAAGTGACAGTAATATTGTTGGCGGTAATCTATCTGCATATGAACGAAATATTATTTCTGGAAACGGATCAGGACTATACATTTCGGGTAATGGTAATATTATATCAGGAAATTATATCGGGACACAAATTGACGGGATTGGTTCTTTAGGAAATTGGGAAGGCATTCGCATTAAAGGGAAAAATAACTCCGTTGGAGGGACATCACTTAATGATGCAAATGTTATTGCATTTAATAAAAATGACGGTGTTCTAGTGATTTCTGATGTAATGTCCTTAGGATTTGAAGCTGTAGAAAATAAAATTCTTATGAATTCGATTTATGCAAATAGTAGACTGGGAATTAATTTGTTGGCATGGAATGATGATTCCTTGTATATAACTTCAAATGATGTCGGTGATAATGATTCTGGTCCAAACAATCTTCAAAATTATCCGGTTCTCACGGATGTTGACGTTGATATAGCTACATTTATAACTGGTTCACTTAACAGTACTCCTAACACATCCTTTCGAATTGATTTTTACTCAAGTCCAACTGGTGATCCTTCAGGTTATGGTGAAGGACAAACTCATATTGGCTGGACAGAAGTTACAACTGATGCTAATGGTGTTGTTGATTTTTATACTTCTGTTGGTACAATTGTTCCTGCTGGACATGTTATCACTGCAACTGCTACTGATCCGAATGGTAATACCTCAGAGTTTTCTAATTGGATTAAAACTGCTGCTCCATTAACATTCTTAGTTTATAATACAAATGACTCAGGAACTGGTTCATTAAGACAAGCTATTATTGATGCAAACAATAATCCCGGACTTGATTCTATTGCTTTTAATATTCCTGGAACAGGACCATTTACAATCCAACCAAACACGGAACTACCTGCAATAACAGATCCGGTTATTATTGATGGATACAGCCAGCCGGGAAGTCAATCTAATACTAACCCAATATCCGATGGCAGTAATGCCATAGTAATGATTGAGTTAGATGGAAGTGCAATTACTTCCGATTATAAACACGGGTTGTATATTCTATCAAGCAGTACTGTACGTGGGTTGGCAATTAACGGATTCAAAATGGGTATAACACTTGAATCTGCTGGTGATACAAATAAAAATTGTATAATTGAAGGTAATTATATTGGCACTAATACATCTGGTTCTTTAAAAATTGGTAATGAACAGGGGATTCATATTAATAGTGTGAATAATAATATTATCGGGGGTACCAACTCTGCCTCTCGAAATATTATTTCAGGAAATTCTACCGGAATTTGGGTTGGCAGTTCTCAACACAATTATATTCTTGGGAATTACATTGGTACGGATGCAACAGGTAAGCTCAATTTGGGGAATTTTTGGGGTATCGATGTGTTTTACTCGAAGTACTGCTTTATTGGAGGTACAATTGATGGATCAGATAACATTATTTCAGGAAATTCCACTGTTGGGGTATCTCTTGATCAAGTATCACACAGTTATATACAAAAGAACATTATAGGGCTTGACGCTGCAGGTCAAAATAAACTCGGAAACACTATTGGCCTTCAACTCAGCCACGGATGTAATAGTAATTATATTTTGGATAATATTATTTGTGAAAACGGTGCTATCGGAATTGGAATTAATATAGGTTCATACAATAATTTTATTGGTAATAATTTTATTGGAACCAATGAAGGATGGCAATATGATCTTGGTAATCATGGGCATGGAATCAGTATTGCAAACACATCAAATCACAATATGATTGAAAACAATACTATTGGTTTTAACGACCAATGCGGTATCTATATTGATACCTCTCTAAGTAATAGTCTAAATCGAAATTCAATATCTAAAAACGGCGGTAAAGGTATTGAAACAATTAATGGCGGCAATAAAGATATTGTTCCACCATTAATTTTATCTGCATCACCATCTATAGTTACTGGTACTTCATCGCCTGGCTGCATTATTGAAATATTTTCTGATGATGAAGATGAGGGTAGATATTTTCTTGGGTCAACTACTGCTGACAGCAGTGGGAATTTTGCTTTAACAATTACTGAACCAATTCCTCTTTCGCACGTTACTGCAACATGCACTGATGCTGAAGGAAATACTTCCGAGTTCAGCGCCCCATTTATTGTTACCAATGTTAAATTTGTAAAAAATGAAATACCAACTGAATTTGGATTGCATCAGAATTTTCCTAATCCTTTTAATCCAATAACAAATATAAGTTGGCAATCTCCAGTAAGCGGGCGGCATACTTTGAAAGTTTATGATATATTGGGTAAGGAAGTTGCGGCGCTGGTGAATGATGAAAAGGAGGCAGGCTATCATTCAATTGATTTTGATGCAAGTAATTTGACAAGCGGTGTGTATTTCTGCCGGCTTACAATTAAGGAATTTCACAGTACAATCAGAATGATTTTAATTAGGTAAAAATATTTTATGAAAGTTCTATTCTTATTATTCATTTTAATCTCATCGTTATATGCACAAACTTTAGAGTTGCCATTGAGAAATAGCAACGCACCGTCAGGTTCGGTGTTTGTAAACGATATACGAAACATGCCTCGGGATTTAAGTGAAGAAGCAATATATACTCAGGTATTGAATGGAAATATCCCAAATTTCATGAGACAGCTTATTCCTATTCAAGTAACTGCCAATATTGGAGGTATTAATCAGTCAGCGGTTTACTTTGTAATTCCGGAATATTTGGCTGTTGGATCTGACTCTGACTATTTTCTTACTCCAATGTCGCCAATACTTGCACAAAGAATTTGCAATGTTGTTAAGTGTATTCTTCCAACAAAAAAAATGGTTGATCAAATTTATGCTGCTGCACTTTGCAAGTTGAGACCTCAACCAATCCCTCCTTCTGCTGAAATGATAACTGTTCCTGTTTTTGCTCAGCATAATGATTCTGTAAAATCATTGAGGTTTCCCGTTCTACCTCAATACCCGTTTGGAACTTTGGTAGGCGGCACTAAAAAAGATGTGATAATTTCAAATAATATTTATCAGAATTTGAAAACTAACGTGCCCAAACCTGTGGTTATTTACGGTTGGCATCAATTAAATGGCGTCCCAATTCAGCCGGTGTATAATGGGCATGAAGAAACTTATGCTGATTATAGTCATGGTGTTAGACTTGTTCTTGATTCAATTATAGTTAATGGTGTACCTAAAACTGCTGTACAACTTTTAGCCGATCCAGTTTTGTGTCAATTAATTAGTGATGAAGGTACAATCTTAAAACCTTATTACACGGTAGCTGGTAATGTTACGCCGACGCCAAAATCGTTTGGGGTTATTTGGGATAGTCCTACAAGTTTGAAAATTCTTACTCCTACTTTGATGAGTGGAACTTTATCTTATAAAGCTTTTTGGGGAACCGATGGATTATTGTTTCATGACTCAACTGACGAGTTTATTGATGAAATAATTGTAAGTGGGTTGCAGACGGATTCAGTCTTTTTTTTTAAACTGCGCGCGCAAAGCTCAAATGGATACTCACTCTTTTCTGAAGTTTTAGCTGCGACTCCATCTTCTTCAGCACCTCAGGTTCTTATTGTGAATGGTTTTGATCGAGGATCATCAGGAAATACTTACAATTTTATTCGTCAGCATGGAAAAGCATTCTTCCAAAATGGTTACTCGTTCTGTTCAGTGACAAATGAAGCAATTCTTGATGGTTTGGTTTCGTTGAGTAATTATTCAATTGCAGATTACATCTTAGGTGATGAAAGTACTGCAAAT
>JACAFC010000267.1 GCA_013388515.1 Ignavibacteriaceae bacterium
CCATTGTTCCGACGCTGGACCGGAGACCTACTCGGAACCCGCCCCTATCGCTTGACGAACCGGAGCACCATCCAGCTTCCGATGAGCATGACGAGCGCGAAGACACCCGCGTAAATCGTGATCAGCACCCACTCGCTTCCGCCGCTCACCTGGACGGCGCCTTGTGTCAAATCGGTCACGGCGCGCGAATACCCGTTCGATGCCCCGATCCCCACGCGGGCGAAGAAATCCGCCACGACGCTCCGAAAATCGTAGAGCGCGATACCGAGAACGATGAACCCCGCCCCCACGATCGCAGGGACGTTTACGAAGGACCGCCTCGCGTGCCGGCGCGGACGAAGACCGAGCCGCTCGGCCACCGCGGCGGCGGTCCGGCCGGGCGACGGCCGGAGATCGCAGAGCGAGGTGAGCGACGTCTCGAGTTCCGAGTAGAACGCGAGCGACCCGCGGCACGCCGCGCACGCGGCCGTGTGCTCGTCGACGCGGCTTTTCTCCTCCGCGGATAGATCGCCGTCGGCGTAACGCGGCAGAAGGTCTTCGAACTTTTCGCAGCTCACGGCCGATCCTCTTTTTTGTACGAATCCACGAAACGCCGGCGGTTCATCACGCGCTTGAGCTCGGTCTTTCCCCTGTGAATATACGTTTTCACCGTCCCGATGGGAAGCCCCATGGTCTCGGCGATCTCGGTGTACGACATTTCCCCCATGTACCGAAGCTCGATGGCTGTCCGGAAATCTTCGTCGAGCTCCGCGAGACACCGCTCGAGATACTCGCGCTCGATCTTCCGGCGGTACTACGCGTCGGGGCGCGACTCCTCGGGGTTCTCGATCACCACGTCGTCGATCGGGGTCTCCGCCGCGCCCGGTTTCCGCGCCTTGTTGAGCGCTTCGTTCCGCGCGATCTGGTAGATCCAGCTCGACAGCTTCGCGTCGCCGCGAAAACTGCCGAGCCCCTTATAAACCTTGATGAAGACTTCCTGTATCACGTCCTCGACATCGGAACGATCGCCCAGGATCCCACGGACCACCGCGAACGTCATCGCGTGGTACCGTTCCACGATCTCTCGAAACGCTGTCTCGCTTCCCGCCCGGGTCTCCTCGACGAGCCTCCAGTCGCTGTCGCCATGATCCCGGGTCTCCATGTGCATTAGATTGAGCGGCTTGCCCTTTTGTTTCAACTATTTTCGCCCGTGCTGATAAGTCCCGGCCGCATGTGCGCCGTCAAACCGGCGAAAAATCTGAAACAATCCTCCGCGGGCCCGTGTCCCACGGGTCAGAGCGGGAACGAAAACGGAGGGAACCTCACATGGATGTTCTGATTTCCTTTTTCCAATGGTTGATCGAGGGAGGAGTTACCATGCCGATTTTCGCGGATTCACTAAACGCAGAAACGCTTGCCGTCATGATTCCGATCACCGCCATCATGGGCGGAATCGCTATCGCGATCGTGGGGATCATCATGAGCGCCCGCAAGAAGGAGCTCGAGCACAAGGAACGGATCATCGCGATGGAGAAAGGGATGGCCGTCCCCGAGCCGCCGAAGGTAGAACGCCGGCCGGCGTACAAGTCGAACCGCACCGGCGGTTTCGTGATGACGCTGATCGGCATCGCGCTCACCGTCGCGCTCTGGACCGCGGCGGGCGCAACCGGAGGAGTCTGGGGCTTCATCCCCTTCGCCATCGGGATCGGTCTTCTCATCGCGTCGGCGGTCGAGAAGAAGGAGTGTGAGGCGGACGACGTGCGGAAACGGGCGGGGCAGGTCTGACACTTCCGGACGGACGGTCAAGACACACGGGAGTCCCCCACCCGTGATATTCCTGAGGCACCGAGGCGCCGCCCACGACCCGCTTGCAATTTCGGTTGCACGCGGGTTACATTTTCCCCCGGTGCGCCATGCCTCAGTTCAACCGCGTTCTCGTCATCGTCAACCCGGCCGCCGGCCAGCGGAACGCCGCAAAGATCCGTTCGGCGATCGAGTCTTATTTGGGCGAGAAGGGCTATTCTTTCGCCCTCCGCGAGTGCAGGAACCGGGAAGACGCCCGACAATGGGCCCGCTCCGCGGCGGAGGACGGGTTCGATCTCGTGGCGGCCTCCGGGGGCGACGGCACCGTCCGCGACGCGGCCGACGGGATCATGAAGAGCCGCGCGCGGGTTCCGCTCGCCCAGATCCCCGCGGGAACGACGAACTTCGTCGCGAGAGCGATGCTCATCCCGATGAACATCCGGGGCGCGCTCGATGTGATCGACACGGGGAAACCCATGCCGTTCGACATCGGCTACATCCCCGAGTACGACGCGTATTTCGTTTTCGTGGCGGGGGCGGGCTACGACGCGACGCTGATCCGTGAGACGCCTCTCCACTTGAAAAAGAAAATCGGCTTCTTTGCCTACGTCGCGACGGGGATCAAGCACGCGAACGCGGTGCAGCCGGTTCGCATGGACCTCGAGCTCGACGGCAAGGTCCGACACCTTCGCGCCCACACCGTGATGGCGGTCAATATCGGGACGATCTCGAATCTCGGGTTCTCGTTCGCGCCCGACGTGGATCCCCACGACGGGAAGCTCAACGTCGAGATCATGTCCACGCGCTCGCTCGCCGGGAGCCTTCTCATCGTGCTCAAGATCCTCATGAAGAAGTACCACGGGTTCGCCGATCTCAAGCACGAGAAGGCGAGCCGAATCCGTGTCACATCCGACCCGCCCTTCCCCGTCGAGATCGACGGCGATCATATCGGGATGACTCCTTTCTCCGCGGAAGTAGTCCCGGGCGGCATGACCTTTCTCGTCCCGCGGAACTACACCGAGGACACGTACAAACACGCGATGGACCCCCTCGCCCCGCTGGTCGCCGATCTCAAGGCCGAGGTCGACGCGCGGCTTCGCGGCGCGCGGCCGAAGAACGAATGATCCCAAGTCGAAAAGGTGACAGATGCTGACGGAGTTCTACAAGACAGAGAACGTTGCGTTGATTCGCGCCTTCGGACGCGAGTACCCGCGGTATTTCGTTCATCCGCTCGCCGAGTACCGGGCGCTTGTCGGTTCTTGCGGCGTGATCGATCTAACGCACTGGCGGGTCCTCCGTGTCACGGGCCGCGACCGGGCGCGCTTCCTGAACGCGATGGTGACGAACGACGTCGCCTCCCTCGAGCCCTCCCGAGGGCGCCACACCACGATGACGACGGTAAAAGGAAAGATCCTCTCCGAGCTGTTCGTTTTCGCCCGCAAAGAGGATCATCTCGTAGTCGTCTCGCAGGGGGATTTCGATGGGACGGTGGGCACGATGCGCAAACATGTTGTCGCCGACGACGTCGCGATCGAGGACGTGTCCGCGGATCACGCGATCATCGCCGTCGAAGGGCCGCGGGCGAAGGCCGTCGTCGGGCTGCTCTTCCGCGCCGGGCCGCTCCCCAAGGCGCCGCTCGACCTCGTCGAGCGCGAGTTCGAGAAATTCACGCTCACCGTGATCCAGAACTCGGTCGCCGGCGAGACGGGGTACCACGTGCTCGTCCGTTCGGACGAGGCCCTTCGGATTCGCAATTACCTCGTTCAGGCGGCGCGGGGCGCGGACGGGCTCCCCGTGGGCCACGACGCGTGGAACATCCGCCGGGTGGAGAAGGGGCTTCCGTGGTACGGGGTCGATTTCGACGGCGATCATTTTCCGCAGGAAGCCCGGCTGGGCCACACGGTAAGCTACACCAAGGGGTGTTTTCGCGGACAGGAGACGCTTGCGCGGCTCGAGAACCGGGGACACGTGAACCGTTTCCTCGTGGGTCTAGCGCCCGAAGGTCCTTCGGTGTTTCCGGCGGATCTTGCCGGACGGCTAGCCGAGATCGCGGGGCTCAGCGATCATTTGCTGGAAAACGAATTTCGGAAACGCGCCGCGGGCGACGCGCAAGCGCTCGATCTCGGCTCGGTCCTGCCCAGGGGAACGGCGCTTCATCCGGCAATGGCCCATTCGAACGATAAGCCAGCCGGCACGATCACCTCTGCGGTGTATTCGTTTGCCGTCGGCAGCCCGCTGTGCCTGGGTTATGTGCGCGCCGATGCGTCGGGGACGGCGCTCTTCGCAGGCACGACCCACGGTCCCGTCAGAATGCGCGAGGCAACGCTTCCGGAGCAGGCATCATGAGTCCGGATCTTCTCGTCCACGAGACGACGTACAGGAAAAAGGACCTCGCCTCGCTCGTCCACCGAGAGCGGCTCCGCGTCGTACGCGAGATCTTTGCGAAGCGCGTTCCCGCCAGTGCCGCTTCGTGGGCCGACTTCGGGTGCTCCAACGGGTTTATCATAGAAACGATCGTGAAGACGCGCGAGAGACCCTTCGCGAGGATCGTCGGGTACGATCACAAGGAGGAGCTTCTCGCCCTCGCTCGCGGAAAGAGCATACCTAACGCCGAGTTCAGGCTTTTCAACTTGAACGAAGTGGGGGATGTCACAGAGCGCTTCGACGTCGTCACCAGCTTCGAGACGCTGGAGCACGTGGCGAGCTACCAGACCGCGTTCGTCAACCTGTACAACCACCTCGCCGACGGCGGCGTCTTGATCGTCACCGTTCCGAACGAGATCGGCTTTATAGGGCTTGCGAAGTTCCTCGGTCGGATGGCGCTCCGAAGAAACGCGTATCCGGAGTTTTTCAGCGACCGCAGCAAGATGGATTATGCGAAGACCCTCATTACGGGAGGAGCCGTCGAGACCTTCCGGAAACCGAGCCCCGGGGGCTACGGCCCTCATCTCGGTTTCGATTATCGGCGGCTCGAACATTTCGTGCGGGAGGGGTTTCTCGCACCCGGAAAACTCACAGTGACCGAGCGCTTCTTCTCCGGCCTGAAAATGAATGTCGTCTACGTCTTTGGACGAGCCGCCACGAGAAGAGATACCGGGAGGCACCTCGCGGCGTCCCCCGGCAATTTCAACGGACCACCAAAACCGTCTACAACTGCTTCGAGATGAAGAGCGTATTCGGATCGTCCGGGAGCGGACGGATGCTGAAGCCCATCTTCTTCGCGAGCGAGAGCATACCGCCGTTCTCGGTCAGGACTTCTCCCTCCATCGTCTGGAGGCCGCGCATCTTCGCGACCTCCATGAGGGTGACGAGGATCCTCATGCCGATCCCCTTGCCGCGCCACTCGTCGCCGACCACAAGCGCGATCTCGCAGCTCTTGCCGTCGGGATTACTGACGTAGCGCCCGACCGCGATCTCCGCTTCCTTGCCGTTCTGCTGCGTCGTCGCCACGAACGCCATCTCGCGGTCGTAGTCGATCTGCGTGAAGCGGACGAGCATCTCCGGCGTGAGCGTCTGCACCGCGTGCATAAAACGAAAATACTTGGACTGCGGCGAGAGGTTCCGGATGAACGTATCCTCGATTTCGGCGTCCTCGGGACGGATCGGTCGGATGAGGATGTCCGTTCCGTCGGGAAGCTGGAGGGTTTTCTCCAGGTGAACGGGATACGGGTGGATCGCCATGTGGTCGTACCGGCCGAGAGTCGGCGGCCGGTGATCGACGACGACGCGCGCGTCGACCGCGATCGCTCCTTCTTCGTCGACGATGAGCGGATTGATGTCGAGCTCCTGGATCTCCGGAAGCTCGCAGGTCATGGCCGACACCTGGAGCAGCACCTGCTCGATTTCCTCCATGTTGACCGGCGGGAGGTTCCGGAACGCGCCGAGGAGTTTCGCCACCTTCGTCTGCGAGATGATGTCTTTGATGATGAACTTGTTGAGCGGAGGCACGGCCACCGATCGATCCTTCATGATCTCGACCGCGGTGCCGCCCGCGCCGAAGCTCACCACCGGGCCGAACACCGGATCGCGGAGGACACCGATCATGAGTTCGCGCCCGTGCGGCTTCTTGACCATCTTCTCGATCGTGACACCGAGGATTTTGGCGTCCGGTTTTTTCTTCTGCACCGACTCCACGAGCTGGTTGTACGCGGTCCGCACTTCCTGAGCGCTCTGTATATTGAGGCGCAC
Source organism: Ignavibacteriaceae bacterium (assembly GCA_013388515.1). Classification (GTDB taxonomy): domain Bacteria; phylum Bacteroidota; class Ignavibacteria; order Ignavibacteriales; family Ignavibacteriaceae; genus XYD12-FULL-36-8. Next base: position 5,971 of record JACAFC010000267.1, read on the forward strand.
GCCGCCGACGTCCGACTTGTGCGAGATCTGGTGCGATGCGATCTTCATCGCCACGGGGAACCCGACCATTTCGGCCGCGACGAGCGCGTCGTTCGCCGAATGCACCTCGATGCTTCTCATCGTCGGTATGTGGAACGCGGTGAGCAGCGCCTTCGACTCGGTCGTGGAGAGCACCTTGTGGCCTTCAGCCATGGCGCCCTCGATGAGGAGCCGCGCTCCTTCGACATCCGGCTCGTCCCTTTCCGCCATCGGGCCCGGAACCTGCTTCAAGAGCTGCTGGCTCCTGTAGTGATTCGCGAGGTACGAGAACGCCTGGATGCACGACTCCGGCGTCTGGAACGTCGGCACCTTGTTCTCGGTGAAGAGACGCCGCGCTTCCGCGACCTGGTCCTGCCCCATCCAGCAGGTGACAGTCGGCTTGTGGCTCTTCTTCGCCGCTTCGATCACCGTTTTCGCCGCGCCCGTCGGGTTCGTCATCGCCTGCGGCGTGAGGAACACGGCCACACCGTCGACCTCCTTGCTCTGGAGGCAGATCGAGACCGCTTTGCCGTATAGCTCGGGCGCCGCGTCTCCGAGGATATCGACGGGGTTATTGTGCGACCACTGGGGCGGGAGGATCTCGTTCAGCTTTTTCATCGACGCCTCGTCGAGGTCGGGGAGCGCGATATCCGAATCCACCGCGCAGTCCGCCGCCATAACGCCGGGGCCGCCCGCGTTCGTCACGACCGCAAGGCGGTTCCCGGTGACGCGCGCGCCGCTCGAGAGGATCTCGGCGGCGGAGAAGAGCTCGCCGATCGACATCACGCGGACGACACCCGCGCGCCGGAGCGCCCGGTCGAAAACGTCGTCGGAGCCGACGATCGAGCCCGTGTGCGACATCGCCGCGCGCGAACCCGCTTCGTGACGCCCCGTCTTGACCGCGATCACGGGCTTCATACGGGCGGCGACCCTGATCCCGCTCATGAAATCCCGCGCATTGCGGATTCCCTCTATATAGAGAAGAATGCTCTTCGTCTCCGGATCGACGGCGAGGTAGTCGAGGACCTCGCCGAAATCGATGTCCGCCGCGGCGCCCATTGAGATCATGTTCGAGAAACCGATATGATTAGAGGTCGCCCAGTCGAGAATCGACGTGCAAAGAGCGCCCGACTGCGAGACGAGGGCGATGTCGCCGCGAAACGCGGTATTGGTGCTGAAGGTCGCGTTGAATCCGACCGAAGGCCGCATGACGCCGAGACAGTTGGGCCCGACGATCCGCATGCCGTACCGGCGGGCGTAATCCACCATCTGCTCTTCGAGCCGCGCGCCTTCCGGCCCCACCTCCCTGAACCCCGCCGAGATCACGACGGCGCCCCTGACCCCCTGCTCGCCGCACGAGCGGATGAGGTTGGGGATGCTCTTCGCCGGCGTCACGACGACGACCATCTCGACCGGCTTTCCGATGGCCTCGATCGACGGGTAGCACGGCTTCCCCCGGATCTCTTCGTACTTGGGGTTCACCGGGTAGAGCTCTCCCGAGTACCCGGCTTCGAGCATGTTCCGGAAGACGCGCTCGCCCACCGATCCCTCCCTGGGGGTCGCGCCGATAACGGCGACCGATTCGGGGGCGAAGACTCTATGCAGATAATGCGGACCCATGATTCCCTCCCATGTCGTTGCCGCGGTCCCGATTCCACGCCGGGCCGTCCGTCTGTCCGCGTGGCTGTGGTATTATTAATGAGGCGGCCGGCAGCCGCCGCGACGTCACGCGCCGTGGATCGGGGCCGAATAGATGAGGCTATCACAAAAACGCCTGTTGTGCCACGGACGAGTCTTCTGGTATCTCTAATCCTGCCGGGCAATTGCGCAATCGCCGGATTTTTCGGCGCTTTCGCGGCGCGCGCCGCCCGTCGTGTCGAAGGGCAGCATCATGACGCGGTGTTTTTTTGTATCCGATCTTCACGGGCGCACGGCCCGCTACGAAAAGCTCTTCCTAGAGATCGAGAAGAAGGCGCCCGCCGCTTTGTTCATCGGCGGCGACCTTCTCCCCCACGCGATGCACCGATCGTCGACGGGCCCCGTCTCCGAGAAATTCATCGAGGATTTCATCGGACCCCGTCTCGCCGGTCTCAAAGCGAAAATGAGGGAGCGCTATCCGCGGATCTTCACGATCCTCGGCAACGACGATCCCCGCGCCGAGGAGTTCGCGTGCCACGTTCTCGAGCGTGAGGGGCTCTGGTCGTACATCCACGAAAAGCGTGTCGAGATCGAGGACTTCACGGTCTACGGGTACGCGTGCGTCCCGCCGACTCCTTTTCACCTCAAGGATTGAGAAAAGTACGACGTCTCGCGCTACGTCCCGCACGGTTCGGTCTCCCCCGAGGACGGATGGCGGTCGGTCGAAGTCGCTCCGCAAGTCGTACGGTACGCAACCATCAAGGAAGATCTCGATCGGCTCGCGGGTGATGACCCGCTCGACAAAGCGGTCTTTCTTTTCCACACGCCGCCGCATGAAACGGCGCTCGACCGCGCGCCGCTCGATGGGAAAATGTTCGAGGGAGTCCCGATCGATCTTCACGTGGGGAGTATTGCGGTGCGGAGATTCATCGAATCGCGCCAGCCTTATCTCACCCTCCACGGCCACATCCACGAGTCGGCGCGGCTCACGGGGAGCTGGCGGGACAAGCTCGGGAGGACCGAGATGTTCAACGCGTCCCACGACGGCAAAGAGCTTGCGCTCGTCGAGTTCGATCTCGATATTCTGGAGAGCGCCGAGCGGCGCTTGATCTAGCCCGGTTCTTTTTGGCGAACGACCGGCTCGAACATCCTTCTGCTCGCCGTGTCTTCGCGAAGGAGCTGTTCGAAAAGTTGTCTTCCGATCGCGCGCATCATCTTCGCCGAGGGCGGAGGCTCGAGGTTTTCACCCTCGGCTGGAACTTGCTCGAGGCCCTCGTCGCGGTGGTCGCCGGCGGGATCGCGGGGAGCATCGCGCTCATCGGCTTCGGCGTGGACTCGCTCATCGAGTGCGTGTCGGGGGCGGTCCTTTTCTGGCGGCTCTCCTCTCCCGTCCACGACGAGAGCCGCGAGAAGCTCGCCCTTCGTCTGGTCGGGGTCAGCTTCTTCTTGTTGGCCGCTTACGTCGGCGTGGAGGCCGTGAAGTCGCTCGCGACGCGCGAGCCCCCCGATGCGAGCGTTCCCGGGATCGTTCTCTCCATCCTCTCTCTCATTGTGATGCCGCTTCTCGCGCGGGCGAAGCGCCGGGTGGCGGCCGATATCGGGAGCCGCGCCCTTGTCGCCGACTCGCGCCAGACCGACCTTTGCGCGTATCTCTCCGCGATTTTGCTCGTCGGGTTGGCTCTGAACGCTTTGTTCGGATGGTGGTGGGCCGATCCGGTGGCCGCTCTGGTCATGACGCCGATCATCGCCCGGGAAGGTGTGGAGGCGTGGCGCGGCGAGGTGTGTGACGAGTGCCATTGATCGCGGCGGTTCGATCTTGGAGCACGCCGCTATCTCGACGGTTTCCCCAGCGGCAGCGACCGGGCCGCGTCGGTGACCGCGTCGATCTTGGCCGCGAAGCTCGTCCGCCTCGCGATGTCGTCGTCGGTCACGTAGTGGATGTCGAGAAGCCCGTCCATCTTGTACCCCGTCCGGAGGTAGTTTACCTCGGCGAGCGCCCGGCTCCATCCTTCCAGCCATAACGTCAGCGCGTCTCGCTGCTCCTCGCTCCCAGTGAAGTGGACGATGATATCGACGTCGCTTCCCGGACCCGCGGTCGTATTCTTCGTGCTCCCGAAAACGTAGAACGCCCGCACGCCGAAGCGCGCGGGATCGAGGTTCTGGGCGATGACCTCCGCCATCCGGAGCCGCCACCGCCAGTGGTCCTCGCGCGTCGCTTCCACTCGGTACCGCTGCGTGTCGTCCTGCGGAACGCCCTCGGTGGGCGTGTCGAGAATGCCGACCGCTTCGTCGAGGTCCGCGTTCATGAGGACGCGGAGGATCTGGCCCTCGGTCTCCTGCGGGACGTCGATCACGCGGAGAACATGAGAGAGGTGCTCGTACTCGGGGAGCACGTCGGCGAGGATATTCCGCGACCGTCTCAAAAACAGCTCGTTGAAACAGATCTTGGGGTCGTCGGGATACAAAGGGATATACCGGATATCCGCCTCGACCAGGTCCTGGAAGAAGTGCGTGCCGAACGAGAGCTCGGGGACGTAGTTCCCCTTCTGCTTCGCCATCTCGAGAAGCACCGCCGTGTTATTGATGTCGGAGTACGTGACATCGACGCCGAGCTTGATATCCCCGCGGCTCCCCCAGCGTCCCGGACCCATGAGGATGAACTGCCGTTTGGGGAGCACCTGGTTCAGTCGGCCCACGGCGCGGCCGATTTGCCGCAGCTCGTCCCAGTCATCGATCTGGCTGTACGCCTCGGGATCCACGTACACGATGTGCGTGATGTCGGGCACGCGGCCGTTCGAGATGTGGCGATTCGCCGAGAAAACGATCTTGTCGCGCGGAAGGTTGCGCGGGATCGGAGCGCCGGTCTGCGTGTCGGAGTAGCTCTGCGCCCTGCACTGGAGCAGGTAGAAGTCCTTGCCGTCGTGAGCGAACTCGATATCCACCGCCATCCCCAGCCTGTCGCGGAGGAGCGTCATGAGAGTCCGGATCTGCTGCACGAATTTGGTGTCGCCGATGAGCCCCTGGAAAGTGACGACCACATCGTCTTTC
>JACAFC010000100.1 GCA_013388515.1 Ignavibacteriaceae bacterium
GAATAATTCTGCCGCGCCCGGTTGTAAATGACTCTTTAACCCCGTCGAAACCATAAATTATTCCGCCGGTTGGAAAATCTGGCGCCTTAACATATTTCATCAAATCTTCGGGCTTTAGCTTTGGATTCTCGATTAACGCAACCAAACCATCAACTACCTCGCCCAGGTTATGCGGAGGAATATTGGTGGCCATACCAACAGCAATTCCACTAGCGCCATTAACCAAAAGATTTGGTAAGTAAGAAGGAAGTACCGTTGGCTCTTGAAGTGAATCATCAAAGTTGGGAGAAAATTCAACTGTGTTCTTGTCGAGATCTCTTAGCATTTCATCGGCCATACGAGCTAAGCGGGCTTCTGTGTACCTCATTGCCGCTGGGGAGTCGCCATCAATTGATCCAAAATTTCCTTGACCATCTACCAATGGATAGCGAAGCGAAAATTCTTGTACCATTCGTACCATCGAGTCGTAAACTGCTGTATCGCCATGAGGATGATATTTACCAAGAACTTCTCCGACAATTCTAGCAGATTTTTTATACGGCTTATTGAATTGTACACCAAGTTCGTGCATTCCAAAAAGTACACGGCGATGAACAGGTTTTAATCCATCTCTAACATCAGGTAATGCACGAGCAACAATTACGCTCATTGCATAATCAATGTAAGAAGATTTCATTTCTTCTTCGAGAGATACGGGAACTATTTTTTCGAAAATTGTTGTCATAATATTTAATTCTTACTACAAAATTTTTGTCTGCATATTTGTTAAATATCTAAGTTTGCATACTTAGCATGTTTTTCAATAAATTCTTTGCGCGGTTCGACAGCATCGCCCATTAAGGTTTCAAAAATCTTGTCTGCCGCAGATGCGCTTTCAATTGTTACCTGAAGCACTGTGCGTGTTTCTGGATTCATAGTTGTTTCCCAAAGCTGCTCGGGATTCATTTCTCCCAAACCTTTATACCTTGAAATAACCAACCCCTTGGGATGACCGTCTTCTGTTAGTTCTTCGGTTTTATCTTCTGAAGATTCCTTTCCATTTCCTTTTAGTCTTTTAATAATTTCATCTCTTTCTTTCTCGTCAAAAGCATAAAACTCTTGCTTGCCTTTCTTAACTTTAAACAAAGGAGGCTGGGCAATATATACTTTGCCTGCTGTTATTAAATCTCTCATGTGGCGGTATAAAAATGTAAGCAGCAAGGTTCGAATGTGGCTTCCATCCACGTCAGCATCTGTCATTAAAATTATTTTACCATATCGAGCCTTTAGTTGATCAAAGTCGGGTCCGAGCCCGGCACCAATTGCTGATATGATAGCTTTAATTTCGTTGTTTTCTAAAATTTTATTCAGCTTTGCTTTTTCTACATTAAGAATTTTTCCTTTGAGCGGAAGAATGGCTTGAAATCTTCTGTCTCTTCCTTGTTTAGCTGAGCCGCCGGCAGAATCTCCTTCAACAATATATATTTCACAATGTTCCGGATCTGTAATTGAACAGTCGGCAAGTTTGCCAGGAAGATTCATATTGTCCAGAGCATTTTTTCTTCGGGCTAGGTCTCTTGCTTTTCTTGCAGCTTCTCTTGCTTCGGCTGCACGCATACACTTCTCAATAATTTTTTTTCCGATGGTCGGGTTTTCTTCTAAATGCTCTGCTAGTTTTTCTCCAACAAGAGTTTCAACTGCCGACTTGGTTTCGCTGTTTCCTAATTTTGTTTTGGTTTGACCTTCAAACTGCGGCTCGGCAACTTTAACAGAAATAACCGCAGTTAGTCCTTCTCTAAAATCATCTCCGGTTAATTGAATTTTGGCGTCTTTAATCAAACCATTTTTAGCAGCATAATTATTAAGCGTTCTTGTAAGTGCGGTTTTGAATCCAACGAGGTGCGTGCCTCCCTCGTGCGTGTTTATATTATTCACGTACGAAAAAATGTTTTCAGTATAGCTGTCGCTGTACTGAAAAGCTATTTCGATTGGTGTGTTGTCGCGTTCACCTTCAATATAAACTGTTTTATGAAGAGGCGCGCGTGTTTCATCAAGGTACTTTACAAACTCAACGAGCCCTCCCTTGAAGTGAAATGTTTCTTCTTCTCCACCATTTCGTTCGTCTTTAATTTTTATTGTTATGTTTTTATTTAGATAAGCAAGCTCTCGCATTCTTTCGGCAAGAGTATCGAACTTAAATTTTACAACCTTAAAAATTTCTTCATCGGGTTTGAATGTTGTTTTTGTTCCGGTTTCATTTTTTTTGGTTGTACCAATTTCGCGAACAGGTTTTAGTGGAACACCTCTTTTATATTCTTGAAAATAAATTTTTCCATTTCGTTTAACTTCAACCTTAAGCCATTCCGAAAGTGCATTTACAACCGAAACACCAACGCCATGCAATCCGCCCGAAACTTTGTAAGATCCCTTATCAAACTTTCCACCGGCATGAAGTATGGTCATAACTACTTCAAGAGCCGATTTCTTTTCTTCGGGGTGAATGTCGACCGGTATTCCGCGTCCGTTATCAACCACAGTTATTGTTTCGTCTTTATGTATAGTAATTTCTATTAAGTCAGCAAAGCCTGCAAGAGCTTCGTCAATACTGTTATCCACAACTTCATTTACAAGATGATGAAGACCCCGGGTTCCCACATCACCAATATACATTGCGGGCCTTTTTCTAACAGCTTCAAGCCCTTTAAGAACGTTTATGCTTTTGGCATCGTAAGTGTTTTTGTTTTTCGTTTCTGTCATTTATAATTCTTATATGATTATGCTTGAAATTTTATAGTTTTAATTATTTCTTGCTTATAAAACGTGTTTATTTTTTCAATAATGGTTGCTTGATTAAACTTGAGCTCGCTTCGCCAAGTAGCATTATCAACCTTTAAGTACAAGATTCGTTTTTCTATTTTAACAGGCGCCGCAATCTTTTTCAGATCGGGAAATATTTTGTGAAAATTTTTTATTACGTCGTATTTTTTTAAAGCTGCTCGTAATTTTTCTAAGCCTGCTTCTTTTTCAATTATTTCTGCAACACTTAAAAAACCATCATGCATATGTGATACCACTCTTATCAAGCTTAATAACCACATCGCTGTTTTGCCTTTGCAAATAAGAAAGGTTTGTAAAGTCGGTTAAGGTTATAAACGTTTGTCCAACCTTTCTAAGGTTTTCACTAATTCTTACTGCTCTTTTTGTATCAAGTTCCCCAAAGACATCATCGAGTAGAAAAATAGGTGTTTTTCCCGTCTTTTCTTTTAAATAAAAAAACTCAGCAAATCTCAGTGCAACTTGAAAGGTTTTATGCTGCCCTTGAGAACCAAAGGTGCGGAGATTTATATTGTTAATCTCAAAGACAAAATCATCTTTGTGTGGTCCCACCAAACACGTACCTCGCCGCAATTCTTCATTTTTAAATTTTTCTATCAGATCTGTAAAATGCTTCTTAATATTGTCTCCTTCGTAGCCCGATAAATAGAAGTATTTTAGGCTGGGAGTTTCTCTGTCGTTTAATATTTCGAAGTATGCTTGTTTAACATATGTTTCCAGCTCACTAAAAAACTTTTTTCTGTAGCAAATTAATTCCGATCCGCTTTCAATCAATTTTTCAGTCCAAGCATCAAGCTCATTTGCTTTATTAAATTTATTTTCTTTCATGCCGTTTAAAAGTGCAGCCCTCTGTTTTACGGTTCTATTATAGTCAAGCAGCAATTTAAAATAAGTTCTTGAGGCTTGGCAGTATATTGAATCAATAAACTTTCTTCTATCTGCTGAATAACCCATTGTTATTTGATGATCTGCTGGTGTAAGAATAACAATAGGAAAGTTACCAATAATGTCGGATAGTCTATGCTTTAATTTTTGGTTCTGATAATAGTTTTTCTTATTAGTCTCAGAAGTAAAAACTACGCTTACTTCATCTGTTACTTGATTACTAAAACTTCCGTAAACCTCAAAGCCAATCTCGCCAAAATTAACAACTTCTTTGTCTGAGGAAGTGATTTGGCTTTTTGTTGTGCACAGAAAATAAATTGATTCTAGAATTGCTGTTTTACCGAGCCCATTACCACCCACAATGTAATTCAGATTTTCAGAAAAATTCAATAAAACTTCTTTATGACATCTAAAATTTTTTAGTCGTAGCGAGGTTAAAATCATTATTAACTATTGAGACGCACTGGCATTAATAATAATAAAAGTTCCTCGGATTCTTTTTTTGAGGTTGGTTCTATTATACAAGCTTTGGTTGGAGAGTGCAGTTTAAAGATTATCTCCTCGTTGTTTACATGCGTTAAAACATCATTAACATAAGCAGTATTAAAACCTATTTCCATGGTATCGCCCTTATAATCACATAAAATATTTTCAGTAGCATTGGATCCACGATCGATATCTTCAGCAGCAACTTCTAAATTATCTTTCCTTAAAGTAAACTTAACCTGCTTAGAGTTAGAGCTTGAAAACAGTAACATCCGCTTAATTGAATAAAGAAGATCGGCCGTTTTTATCTTCATAATATTTTCGTTTTCCATTGGAATAACACTATTATACGACGGGTATTTTTCTCCAATAAGTCTTGTAATAAATTCTAACTCACCCATAATAAAAGAGATGTGCGTTTTACTCAAATATATTTTAACATCACTTTCCGAAAGAAGCTTTGACAGCACCGAAATAGCTCTTTCCGGAATAATATACTGTTCGGTTTTGTCGCATTTGAAATCCTTATAAACAAACTTTACCAGTCTGTGTCCATCTGTAGTTACAAACCTCAATTCATTAGAATTAAATTCAAGTAGAGTTCCTGTCATAGCAGGACGCATATCTTCTTTACTCATCGCAAACGATGTTTGATCGATTGCTCTTTTTAGATTAGTACCACTGAGTACTATTTCCTTTTCCCTGCTAACAACAGGAATTGCAGGAAAATCCTCATGAGAAGCGTAACCAATATTATATGTACCAAAATCTGTTTTTAATTTTAATTTATAATTTGCAGAATTTTCAAAATGAATTTGTGTTTCTTCTAAATTTCTTATTACATCATAAAGTAAACGTGCTGGTACAACCATTTTGATGTTAGCTTCAGCAGCAACATTTATTGAAGCTCTAAGCGCTATTTCTAAATCGGTGGCACTTACTATCAATGCCCCATCCTTAATTTCCAATAAAAAGTTTTCTAACACAGGCATAGGTGTTCGGCTTGGTACTGCTGGAATTACTTTAGCTAATAGCTTTTCTAAAACTTTACTGTTTACTTTAAATTCCATTTATATTCTCCTAAAAATCACACAAAATTAACAAAAGCAAAGGCAAATCTCAATGATGTTTGTGTTTACAAAACAACTTTTATAAAAGTGTGATGGTGGGTTATCAACGACAATTAAAACATTATTATTACTTATTAATAATATTTAAAAATATTTATAATCATTATAAGAGTGTTAATATGTTGACACAAAAATATTCTACAATTTGAAGTCAAAAAACGGAGATATTTTTAATTTGATTTGTTAATAATATTTGACGAGTTGTTGGAATCTGTTTAAATGTTAATAAACAGTACTTATTAACATAAAAAACATTGTTTTTTAACACTGAGATGTTAATAATTTGATATGCTCAAGAACATGAAATTTCTATTTGACTTTTTAGATTATCAACGAGATTTCTAATACCAGCATCATCCTTAAGCATTTCTTCAATTGAGTTGCAAGCATGTATTACAGTGGAATGATCTCTGCCTCCAAAATGTAGTCCTATAGTTTTAAGAGAAGACTTTGTTAATTCTTTAGAAAAGTACATTGCTAATTGCCTAGCTAAAACTATCTCCTTCTTTCGCGTTTTATCTCTCAGCTTATTTTCATCAATTTGCATAAAACTGCATATTGTTTTTGTAATACTATCAATAGAAACGCTGACTTTGCGATCGGTAGCAATCTCCTTTACGGTTCTTTTGGCAAGCTCGAGATTGATATCCTTTTCGTTTAATGAAGAATTAGCCAGCAGTTTAATTAAGCATCCCTCCAATTCTCTAATATTTGAAGTGATATTGCTAGCTATGTATTCCAATATTTCGTCTGAAACAATCATTCCGTAGTCTTCAGACTTCTTTTTTAGAATTGCAATCCGAGTTTCAAGATCAGGCGATTGAATGTCGGCAGATAGGCCCCACTGAAATCTAGAAATTAACCTATCGTCTAACCCCTTTAAATCTTTTGGAGGCTTATCACTAGAAAGAACAATTTGTTTCCGGGCTTGGTGTAGAGTATTAAAGATGTGAAAGAAAAGATCTTGTGTTTTTTCTTTTCCTATTAAAAACTGAATGTCATCAATAATTAGGACATCCATATTTCTATAGAAGTTTGAAAACTCATTTACTTTATCTGACTTAATAGCTTCAACAAACTGAACTGTAAAAATATCCGATGGTAAATAGATTATTTTTTTGTCTGAGTAATTTTCGAGAATTTTGTTACCTATAGCCTGCATTAGGTGAGTTTTGCCAAGCCCAACTCCACCATACAAAAACAGCGGATTAAAAGAAGTACCACCGGGATTTTCGCTGATTGCTGTAGCCGCAGCTCTTGCTAGCTGATTATTTTCGCCTTTAATGAAATTATCGAATGTATATCTTGGGTTAAGAAATGAGTTTATTTCTTGTTTTGGAATTTTCGAAACAGACTTTTCAATTCTAGCTTCGGTTTTATTTAAATTGGTAATATCATTTTCGGGCTCTTCAGAGATAATATATGTTATCTTTATGTTCTCCCCGAAGATGTTTTGAGCGGTTTTTGTGATTAAGCTCTTATAATGTTCATCTATCCACTCCCAAAAAAACTGACTTGGCAACTGGACTTTTAGGTTAGTATCCTTTATTTCTAAGGGTTTTATGGGTAAAAACCAGGTATTAAAAGTCATCTGTGTTACATGGTTTTTAATTTCACTAAGAAACTCTTTCCACAAATCTGAAGTAGAGGCCTGAGATGTTTTTGAAATTAAACCGATGTTGAGCATGTGCGAATTATCCACAAAATGAAATTCAATAAACCATTAAAAATTAAAGGGATGCTGTCTATTAAGAAACAAAAACAGCACAGATGTTAACAACATATTAACATTAAAACAAAAACCACAAACGCTTATAATTTAATGAGTTATGCGGCCGACCCTTATTTTTCTTCACAAAATTTTGTCCATAAAGCGGGCGTTATTTTGTGTGGGAATTCGTGAAACGTTTTCACGATGATACGTTGTTCACAAATTATAAACATTAATTTGGGTTGCCCTCTGGATCAAAAAATATAAAGTTGAACTCATCAATGCAAATTAATTTTATAGTTATGTGTTAATTTTTAGTAACTTCAAATACTAAGCCGATTTTTTGTTGTTGTTTGTTTGGCGTTCTGTATATATTTTTGTGCTCTTTTTAATATAAAATAGGAATTCGATGAAGAGAACATATCAACCAAGCAACAGAAAACGTAAAAATACACATGGTTTTAGAGAAAGAATGAAAACTAAGAATGGAAGAAATGTTTTGGCCAGGAGAAGAGCAAAGGGAAGAAAAAAGTTAACCGTAAGTGATGAAAAATAAAATTGAAAAGATGTGGACTTTCTAAATCAGAAAAAATAAAAAGCAAAAAAGATTTTGAAAGACTTTTTACAAAAGGTACTACATACATTTCTTCAGGCAAAGAAATTAAAATAAATTATGCTATTTCAGTCAACGCGGAGTTTTCGGGGGTTTCATTTGCGGTTGCTGTGAGCAAAAAATCCGGTACGGCTGTGTGGAGAAATAGAATTAAGCGTTTAATTAGAGTGTCCTACAGAAAAAATAAATCCGAATTGGTTAATATTTGCAAGTCAAAAAGAGCTCGTCTTGAAATTATCTTTTCGCCTTATGAATTAAATCAGGCTCTCAAAAAACATGTAAAATTAAATGATATTGAACCAACGGTGATTGAAATAATTACCAAACTAAAATATATCGTATAAATGAGGAGAGTAATAGTTTTTTTTATCCGAGGATATCAGAAAGTAATTTCTCCGCTTTTACCGCCATCGTGTCGGTTTTACCCAACGTGCTCAGAGTACTCTATCCAGGCTCTAGAAAAATATGGAATTATTAAGGGCACATTTATGTCTGTTTGGCGGGTACTGCGATGTAATCCCTTTAACGATGGCGGTTATGACCCTGTGAAATAATGGAAAATTAAAATATGGATCGAAATACAACAATAGCATTCATTCTCATTAGCGCAATACTAATTGTTTGGTTATTTATTAATTCGCCCCAGCAACCAACAGCACCAGAAACCAAACAAGACACAACGTCCGCAGTAAACAAATCAGAACCACATTCAAAAAACGATAGGAAAGGGGGGGCTTCTGGAACACAAGAAATCTCTGCTCAGGTAAAAGATGCCGATAGTTTAAAGTATGGAGAGTTTTTTGCGAATCCCAATCTGCCTGAAAAAACTATTTCGGTTGAAAACGATTTGGTGCGGCTAGAGTTCTCCACTCATGGCGGCAATATCAAAAAATACTATCTTAAAAATTTTAGAAATTGGTATGCAATCGATTTGGATGAAGGCAAAAATTTATTTTATGAAAATGTTCAGCTATTAAATTATTCAAAAGGCGGGGATTACAACTTATCATTTGTTACTTCAGACGGAAAAGCAATTAACACTGCCGAGCTCGACTTCGAGTTTTCTGGTAATAAAACTTATTACAAAATATCAAAGGAAGATTCTCTCCGGCTGTCGTTTACCTTGAAAAGCGGCAACTCAAAAAGCATTGTTAAAACATTTATTTTATATGGAAGCAAATATGTTATAAACACCGAAATAGCATTAAATGGGATTGGCTCCATAATAAATAATGGAGCGATTGATCTTGTTTGGGATAACGGCATTCGGTTTGTTGAAGAGAATACGGTGGATGAGGCTACATACGCAAACGCCAGTGCATTTTATGGAGAAGAACAGGTTATTGTAGACGCATCCTCTGAAGGCGAGATTGTTGAAAAGGATTTCACCGGAAAGGTTGACTGGATAGCTGTAAGAAACAAGTACTTTGCAGCTATAATTTCTCCTGCAAACTCAAGTAAAATAGAGGGCGGGTTTATTCATGGTGAACGCATTGTTTTAAGCAACCAAGGGGTAATTGAGAATTACAGCACAAGATTAACCATACCATTAAACAAATCCGACATTGAAAAACATGCCTTCTCTTTGTATTTGGGTCCGGTTGACTATGATATACTTAAAAGCCAGGGCAACAATCTTGAAAAGATAGTTGACTTTGGAAGTTTTTTTGGACTAAAGTTTATTGTTAGACCAATCGCTGAATATGTACTTCTTCCACTATTCAATTTTTTACACCTCTTCATTCCAAATTACGGTTTTGTAATAATAGTCTTCTCTTTAATTATTAAAATAGTTCTCTATCCGCTTACTAAAAGCAGCCTTCACTCAATGAAGAAGATGCAGCTTTTGCAGCCCAAGATAACAGAGATCAAGGAGAAATTTAAAGACGATCCCCAAAAAATGAATAAAGAAACAATGAAACTTTATTCAACTTATGGAGTAAATCCTGCCGGGGGATGTTTACCCCTGCTGCTCCAAATGCCAATATTTGTAGCGCTCTGGGGACTGTTTCAGGTTGCTATTGATTTAAGGCAGCAGCCCTTTATGTTTTGGATAAACGATCTATCTCGGCCAGATGTCATTGTTAAATTGCCAACCAAAATACCCCTATTTGGTATTGATGTAATTAGCGGACTTGCTCTTTTAATGGGTATAACCACATTCATTCAGCAAAAAATGACAGTTAAAGACCCAAAACAGCAAAGCTTGGTTTACATTATGCCTATTATGTTAACTTTAATGTTCATGAGTTTTCCATCAGGATTAAATCTTTACTACTTTATGTTCAATTTGTTTTCAATAATTCAACAGTTTTATATAAATAAAAAACATGATAATGTGGTTTTAGAACCTGTGCCGCAGAAGCCGGGCAAAAAGAAAGGCTTTATGGAAAGACTAATGGAACAAGCAGAACAGTCGGCAAAAGCACAACAGCAAAAACGAAAAAAGTAAAATAAATAGAAGCAGTATTTCACTACTCAGAGCCCAACATTATTAAAATGCGGTTCTTGCATTTGTCATGATGCACACATCAATAAAAATATTTCTTATTTCACTTGCCTGCTTCAGCTCAATATTGTTTGCTCAAAGTACAGAAATTATTGAGATAGAAACAGTTAAAAGAGCCTTGCCTTTTGGGCTTTCAGAAAACATTTCCCTTGCAAACCCAGTGGTTGCTCTTGCATTAAGTGGGGGCGGTGCAAGAGGTTTTGCACAGATTGGAGTTCTTAAAGCATTTGAAGAAGCTAAGATTCCAATTAATATTATTATTGGTACAAGTATGGGCAGCATTGTTGGCGGGCTTTATTCCGCAGGCTATTCTGTGCATGAACTTGACTCGCTTGCTAAAAATTTAGATTGGAACTCATTTGTTGCGTTGGACAGAAAAACCAACCGAAGAGATTTGTTTGTCGATCAAAAAATTACTGAAGATAAGGCTGTTTTAAATCTTCGCCTGCAAGGGCTTAAACCAATAATTCCCACATCGATTAACGATGGTCAGCTATTAACAAACAAGCTAAACTTGCTGGCACTACATGCACCTATTCATGCTGCAAATGGGTTTAATAATCTTCTTTATAAATTTAGAGCTGTTTGTACAGATCTAGTCTCCGGAGAGCTTGTTCTTCTTGGTGAGGGTTCTTTGGGTTTGGCATTAAGAGCCAGCTCCAGCGTTTCTTTTCTGCTTTCGCCCACAAAGCTCGACTCTCTTTTACTTGTTGATGGCGGGTTAGTTGCAAATGTACCTGTAAAACCAGCCATTGAACAGGGAGCTAACTTCGTTATTGCAGTGAATACCACAAGCGATCTTCATTCCGAAAGAGAATTGATTTATCCATGGATAGTTGCTGATCAAGTTGTAAGTATTCCCATGAAGCTTCTTAATCAGTCACAATTAAGCTTGGCAGACTTTATAGTTCAGCCCAAGCTAGACAATATAATCTCAAATGATTTTTCGAATATAGACTCTATTATTAACTTAGGCTACACCTGTGCAGCCTCACAAATGAAGATTTTAAAAGACAAACTAGATTCTCTTCAACAGGTTAATCTTAAAACAAATAATAAAACCTTTAACAAACCGAAAATTGTTTCTAATAGTGTGCCCGAGGTTCATGATTATCTAACCAAAGATTTTCATAACCCGGATTCCATTTCGAGTGCCGGCATAAAAAAAATGTTAAATAACATTTTTCAATCTGGAGAGTATAAAAATCTGAAGGCTGAAATTAATTTTGAAAATGACAGCACAACCATCGAAATTCTTGGAGAGAAAAAACCACTCATAAAATCTGTTTTAGTTAGTGGTACAGCGGCTATAGAAAAAAGAGTTGTTGAGGAGTGTCTCAAGTCTCTTATAAACAAGCCATATGTTGAAAGAAATGTTGTTGCTGTAATAGTAGATATTCTAAAGCTGTACAGAAAAAAAGGATTTTCGCTTGCCGAAGTTAGGAATGTTTCTTATGACAATAATACCAGCCAATTGAATCTGGATATTGACGAAGGCAAAATTTTCAGAATAGAGATTGATGGAAATGAAAGAACGTCTCAAACCATAATTACAAGAGAGTTCCCAATCAAAGAAGGTGAGAATTTCCTGTACCAAAATATTGAGGAAGGCTTAAGGAATCTTAAAAGCACAAACTTATTTGACAACATAATCTTTAATGTAAAAAGAGAAAACGACGGCAATGTAATAGTGCTTCAAGTATCGGAACGAGAGTCTGGCGTTGTAAGGTTTGGCTTTAGGGCCGATAACGAAAATAAAACACAGGCAAGTCTTGATGTGCGAGATGAAAATTTATTTGGAAGCGGCACAGAAATCGGAGCATTAATTTACGGCGGTGCGCGGAATAGAGGTTTGATACTTGAACATAAAGCCAATCGCCTTTGGAATACATATTTAACATACAAAATTAACGCATACTATCAGATTGATGATGTATTTTTATATGGGGATGATCTTGCTAACAGTGAATATAGATTTTCGCGTTCCGCACTTGGTGAGTATAGACAAATTTATTATGGAGCTTCTGTTTCGGTTGGAACACAAGTTGAAAAATTTGGAAACCTAATTTTTAAAGGAAAATATCAAGTTGATCAGATTAAAAATAAAACCAACGAAATAATTTCACCATATAAGGCAGAAATAGTCAGCCTGAAAATTAGCACAACCATCGACACACAAGACAAATATCCCTTTCCCAAAAACGGCTTTTTGTTTAATGGTTTTTATGAAACCGCACAAACTGTTTTAGGCGGTGATATTGGTTTTACGAATTTTTCTTTTGATTATAAAAGCTATTTTTCTTTCGCACACGATCATACACTCGCACCCAGATTCTCTTTAGGTTTTGGAGACAAAACCTTGCCGCTTAGTCAGCACTATTCACTTGGAGGACTTTATTCTTTTTTTGGAATGCGAGAGGATGAATTTAGAGGACGGCAGCTGTTCTTAGCCTCACTTGAGTACAGGTATAATCTTCCTGTTGATCTGTTCTTTGATACGTATTTTATGTTAAGATATGATTTGGGCTCGATATGGGATGTTCAAGAAGCCATAAGATTTAAAGATCTTCGTCATGGAATAGGTGCTGCACTATCGCTTGATACTCCGATTGGACCTGCAGATTTTGCAGTTGGCAGAAGCTTTCTTTTCAAAAAAAATTTACCAGGAAACCCAATCAGCTGGGGAGATATTATGTTCTATTTTTCGATTGGATATTACTTCTAGTAGATTATCAAGTTCCCCTTTAGCAAAGGGGGATGCGGATTTAGCTGCGGGGCATTCCCCAATACTCAAACCTAAAATCCCTCTGTTAGTTCGAGGTATCTCCCTTTGTTAATTTATCTGCCCCCAGAAGAAAGGAGACATGTAATACTAAGCAACCAAATATTTTAAAAGCTCCGCCTTAGTAAATACGGGCAGCGAATCCTCAAACTCAACAGTTCTATTCTTATCCCATTCTTTTTTTGAGGATGGTTTTGGGGTATGTGTTCCAATTACTGCAACCCTATTATCGTTCAAGTTTTCTTTTTCATCTAATAAAAAAAAGGCAATAAAAATCGGCATGTTCATTTTGTCTTTCCAATCAAGGTAAGATTGATAAGCCCGCTCATTCATTATCCAACGATTAGAATGTTTTCCTTTCCAATCGAGCAAAGCTTCTTTTCCTTTGTAGGAAATTATAAGGTCGGGCTTGTCTTTGCCGCCCTCCCACACCTTTTCAAATCTTCTATCTTTACCAAAAATTTCAAACTTAAACCCCCACTGTATGAGAAGATTTTTACCGTACTGCTCGGCTAAGTCGTGGAGTTTATAATTGTTTCAAAACTCTTCGGGTGATTTGGGCGGACGAAAATTTAAGTCTTCCATAAAATAAAATTGTTGGTGCGAAGGTAAAATATTTTGGGTTTATCGGCAATAAAATTTTTTTAGTTTTTTAACCTTAGTAAAAAAACAAATATCCCAACAACCACCCCCATTAGCTTATAGTTTCTCCGAAAAAAATTTTTCAACAACGCGGTTAAGCTAATAAGGTCAAAATTTAAAGAGCAAGAAAATATTGCTAAGGTAGAATCGAAAAGATTAAGCTGTTTCCGAAATTTTATTGATCTCCTGGTTCAACACTAAAGAAATATCTTTAGTAAAAACAATCAAGCTTTCAAGAAGCGCCGCGGGCGAGGCAAAGTTATTAATAATTACCAATCTCATGGTTTCTTTCTGCTGATTAAATTTAACTGTGTCAGAATACTTTTCCATAATGTGTTTCATCAAAATAGTAAAGCGGTGTTTGTAATAATCTTCATTCTCACCTCTTGGCAGTATAAGAAAAATATTTTTTCTCTGGATTATTACTCGATCAAACAATGCCTGAGAAGCATAATATTTTAATCTTGCGGTTGAAATAAGCAGGTCAACTATGGTTGGCAGTGAACCAAAGCGATCTTTCATTTCGGCAGACAAATCATCAATTTCATCAATGCTTGAAACAGAATAAAGCGCAGTGTAAAAGTTTAATCTATCAGATTGTTCGGGCATATATGTTTGTGGAATACCAATATCAAAATATGTATCAATGGTCGGCTCAGATTTTTCCTTTGGCTTTGGTAATGTTTGAAACAACTCTTTAAATTCTTCATACTTTAGTTCTTCAACGGCTTCGTTTATCAGTTTAACAAAAAGATCAAAACCAACATCGTTTACAAACCCGGTTTGTTCAATTCCCAAGAGATTGCCAGCACCGCGAATTTCTAAATCCCGCATAGAAATATTAAAACCGGCGCCAAGCTCAGTAAACTCCTCAATTGCCTGCAATCTGCGTAAAGCTTTTTTATTTATACTGCTCAAAGAAGGAACAATGAAATAGGCATATGCTTGCCTCGCAGCTCGTCCAACCCTTCCTCTAAGCTGATGAAGCTCGGCTAAGCCGAATCTATCTGCACGATTTACAATGATTGTGTTCACGTTTGGTATATCAATACCCGACTCAATAATTTTCGTTGAAAGAAGAACGTCATATTGCTTGTTAAGAAAGCCATGAATAACTTTTTCAAGCTGTGCAGGTTTCATTTGCCCATGAGCAATTCCAATTTTAATGTCCGGAATATATTTATTTAGATAAGCGGCAAGCTTATCGATGGATTCAACCCGATCGTGCACAAAATACACTTGCCCATTTCTATTCAGCTCATTTGTAATCCAATCTTTAATTTTTAGAACGTCAAAGGTTGAAACATGTGTATAAATCGGTTGTCGGTTTGGGGGCGGTGTAGCAATTATTGATAAATCTCTTGCGCCAAGCAGCGAAAGATTTAGTGTTCTAGGAATTGGTGTAGCCGTAAGAGTAAGAGTGTCAACATTATGTTTTAGTGAGCGAAGCTTTTCTTTTGACATTACTCCAAAACGGTGTTCTTCATCAATAATTAAAAGACCTAGATCTTTGAACTTAATATCTTTCGAAAGCAAACGATGTGTACCAACAACCACATCAATTTTCCCTTTTGCTAAGTTGTCAACTATTTCGGCTTGCTCCTTTTTAGTTTGAAATCTTGATATAGCGGCAACTTTTATAGGAAACTGTGAAAGTCGATCAGTGAAGGTGTTGAAATGCTGTTCAGCTAAAATTGTGGTTGGAACTAATACTGCTGTTTGCTTTCCATCCTGAGCCGCTTTAAATGCAGCACGCACCGCAACTTCAGTTTTGCCGAAGCCAACATCTCCGCACACAAGTCTATCCATTGGATTTTCAGCTTCCATGTCTTGCTTAACGTCTTCCGTAACTTTTTGTTGATCTTCTGTATCTTCATAAATAAACGACGCCTCAAGTTCCTTTTGCCAAACAGTATCTTTCGCAAACGAATAACCTTTCGTGGCTTTTCTTCGTGCATAGAGATTTATTAATTCGCGCGCCGCCTCTTTAATTTTCTTTTTTGCTCGCTGCTTTGTGTTTTGCCATTCGGAAGTACCAAGAGTTGAAAGTGTTGGAGCTAATTTTTCCTGCGAAGAATATCGCTTAACAAGATGCAAGTAGTTAAGGTTAACATAAACTACTCCCCCTTCTGCATAAAGAATTTTCATTGTTTCTTGGTTCGCATCACCAATTTTTATGGTTTCTAAACCGGAATACTTTCCTATGCCGTAATCTTCGTGAACAACAAAATCTCCTCGTTTGATTGAAGAAAAAGATTTTGCTTTTGATTTGGCTGCTTTTCGTCTTGCTATTACTTTGGTTCGGTATGGTTTGTTGAATATTTGGTAATCTGTCAGAACAAGAAGTTTTGACTGTTTGTGAACAAACCCTTTTTTGAGAGCAAGCGTTTCAATTTTGATTTGTCCGGAATCCAGCAGCGCATGCATTTCTTCATGAAGTTCGATAATTAAATCGCCAAGTCTTTTAGATTGAAGATCATTTTCTGCTGTAAGCAGTATATTAAATCCCGCAGATGAAAAGTCTTTTAGCGTTTTGAACAAAACCTCATAATTAGATGCTATACTTGGTGCATCTGAAAATCCAAGATCTATTTTACCTGAAGAAGAACTAATTTCCTCTTCTATAATCCATCGAGCAGCACTTTCATCTGTTAACTTTTTAACATTAAAAGTGGAATAATCTTTTTTTGGTTCTAGCGTTTCGGTATCGGGGAATTCATTATCAAGTTCATTTTCTAATGACAGCGGGCTTGGTAATTCAACCCTTGGTTCATTCTCAATTATCATGGGAGAATTAGAAATATTATCCAGAGCATACTGGCTGCATATGATTACCGGATTGTTTAGATAATCTAAAACACTCGAAGTGTTTTCCTCAGAAGCATTCCTTAATTCACCGGCTAGTGTTGTTTTAGAAATGGTTTCAATTGACCTTTGGCTTTCCGGATCAAACGAACGAATTGACTCCAGGAAATCACCATCAAATTCAAGTCTAACCGGCCCCACTTCACTGTAAGACCAAAAATCAACTATAGCACCGCGTTGTGAGTACTCGCCCGGGGCTTCTACAAAATTTTCTTTCTGATAGTTTAAGAGATTTAGATATTCAATAAGATTTTCGTAAGACAAGTCACCGCCTGGGGTTATTTCGGTGGTGTTCTTTTTTATTAGATCTTTGGCGGGAAGTTTTTTCGCGATTAAATCATATGTCGAAAGTAATATAAAATTATTTCGGCTGGTTATTTCAGTAAGCTTTTCTTGAATAGCATCAGACTTGTAGTTGTTGAATAATATAGTTTTCTCCGATAAACCGAGAATGTTTAACTCCGCATTGTATTCATCCAGCATTTTTGCATCTTCGCACAGCAAAAAAATCTGCGATTCGCTTTCGGATAATATCTTAACCAACAGATTTTTTGTTGAACCAAAAAAAGTTGATGTATAAAACGTGCGCGGTTTAGAGCCAACAACAACGTCAACTAAGTTTTTAATTGAAGGGATGCTTGCTGTCAATTCAAATACAGATTTCATTACAGATCAGAATGCAAAGCCAAAGGAAATTGAAAAGTCCGGAGTACTATGTGTTGAACCCGAGACAGCGTTTTCTTTTTGATTAGTATAATGATTGTTTACAAAATCTCCTACGAAGTACCCAATAACCGCCCCCAAAATAATATCAGAGAACCAATGAACATTGTGATAGACTCTTGCCGCTCCAACTAAAGCCGCCAGTGAATACCAGCCGAACTTCCATAAAAAATTGTTGTAAACCGATGCCATTACAGTTGAATAAGCAAACGACAAAGTTGAATGACCGGAAGGAAGCGATGTAAATTCCCACTGAGTGTTAAATAGATTAAAGCTTAATGCATCGTTAGTGTTTGCTGGTCGTTCTCTGCCAAGAATAAATTTTGATATAAGCATAATTGTGCTTGAGTAAACAGTTGCTTCTGTTAATTTTAAACCAAGGTTTCTCACGCTTTGGTTTTTTGCAGCTGTTCCGTAAATATATAGAGCCGCAATGCTAGCCGCGGCAAATTCTATGTGATAGTAATCGTCAATTTTGAAGATGGCATCACCGAAGGATCCTTTATTTTCCAGCGCAATTTTTTGGATATCTTCATCAATTAAGAAAACAGCGGCAGTTAAACCAAGGGTTGATGAGAGTGCAATAAAATCTTTTGAATCAAAATGTGCGGGTTCAGAAAAAAGATCGCCGCCGCATTTGAGGAAATTTTTAAAATCGTTTTTTGGGCTCTCAGTTATTTGTGCGTATGCAACCGAGATAAAGAAAAAATAATAGAATATAAGTAAGCTTTTTTTTTTCAATTAGAAGAAGATGAAAAATGCTGGTCAAATAATATTGAAGCCAAGCGAAAAAGTAAAGTTTGTTTAAAGTTCAATTGCTTTTCTTACAAAGCCATCAGCTTTTAATAATCTTTGTTTTGCTTCCTCAGCACCCACCTTGGCTTTAATCATAACCAAAGCAGTCTTTACATGTCCATCAGCTTGCTGCAGGTATTTTGCGGCATCTTCATAACTCACGCCGGTAATGGTCATAACTATTCGTTTGGATCTTTCCACCAATTTTTTATTTGTCATTTGAAGATCAATCATCATATTTTCATAAACTTTTCCCATTCGTATCATTGCCGTGGTAGTTAACATATTAAGAACTAATTTTTGTGCAGTACCGCTCTTCATTCTTGTTGATCCCATAACAACCTCGGGTCCAACGTAAGGACAAATTGCGATATCAACTTCCTTAATGTTAAAATTTTCGCGTGGGTTGCATGTTATGTAGAGAGTTGTTGCCCCAAGTTCCTTGGCTTTTTTTACTGCACCAATTACATAAGGAGTTCTTCTGCTGGCAGCAATACCGCAAACCACATCTATATTTGTAACCTTTGCAAGTACAACATCTTTAGCACCATTTTCCTCATAATCCTCCGCACCTTCTTGCGCACGAAACATAGCTTCTTTGCCTCCAGCGATGTATCCTTCGATCATACCGTAAGGAGTACCAAATGTTGGCGGGCATTCAGATGCATCAACAACGCCTAATCTGCCGCTTGTACCGGCACCAAAATATAAAAGTCGTCCGCCGGCTTTAAGAGCTTTAACAATTATTTCAACTGCTTGTGCAATGTATGGCAGTTCTTTTTCAACGGCATAAGGAACTGTTTTATCTTCATCATTAATAATTTTTAAAATCTCTTCGGTTGAACGAGCATCAATATCCATTGAGCGAGAGTTGCGCTGTTCGGTTGTAAGTTTGCTAATTTCCTCAAAAAGAGACTTGCTGCCTGGAGAAGGAATCACTTATTAATCTCCAGAAGTATCAGCTTCTTTCCTTTTCTGTTTCTAATGTTTGAAGGCTTGTAGGCCAGCTCAAAGGTGGTGGATTTTTTAATGCAAGATTTGTACTTAAGTTCAGTCTTCTGATATTCTTCATCCAAATCCCCGCCCTTCATTGCCGCAATAAAAGCTTTTTCTTTTATTAATGGAAGCGCGTAGCGAACCAAAATTATCAATGGAACAGTTGCGCGGCTAATAACCAAATCGAAACTTTGTGAGTAGCGTTCAATGAATTCAGAGTTTTCTACTCGATCATTTTCAACCTTAACATTACTAAGCTTTAATTTACTTACGAACTCTCGAACGGCATCCGCTTTCTTTTTGGTTGAGTCAACTAGAACCCCCCTCATTTCCGGGCGCATGATGGCGAGAGGTATTCCTGGAAAGCCGCCTCCCGTTCCAATATCAAGAAAATTAGAGCACTTTTCGGGAATATATTTTGAGATAAAAGAAGAAATGAAAATGTGATTCTCAATTATCGAATCCACATCTTTGCGAGAAACAAGATTTACCGATTCGTTTTTTTCAGCAACTAGTTCGGCAAAAAAAGCTAAACGCTCAACCTTAGTTACTTCTGGATTAAAACCATTTTCCCAATTAAGTGCAGTTAGCTGCTTAGTGTAGTTTTCCTGTAAAGCAATCATAAAAATGCAATTTAGTTCTTTAAATATACCAATAATACTGCAATATCGGAGTGCGTTACGCCCGAAAGGCGTAGTGCCTGACCGATTGATCGCGGTTTAATCTTATTTAATTTTTCTCTTCCTTCGGTTGAGAGCGCCTTAATATCAAGATAGTTTAATGTTGAAGGAATTCTTGTTGATTCGTATTTTTCCAATTTAGAAATCATTTCTTCTTGTCGTTTAAGGTATCCTTCATATTTTAGCTGTATCTCAACTTGCTCAAGCACCTGCTCGTTCTCCAGAAGAGTGGTAGCAAACATTTTGTTTTCCTCTGTTGTATTTACAAACTGGAGTATTTCATCGAGTTTTAGCTCTGGTCTTTTGCATAACTTCGAAATTGCTTCCGTGGAATCGATTTCTGGGAGAGACCTCGAAGACAAATGCTCGTTGATTACTTTTGCGCTAATTTTTGTTTCATTACAAAAAGTTACAGCTTTTGTTATCAACAATTCACGTTTATTTAATTCGTTATATTGTGATTTGTCAATCAAACCATAATCATAACCATATTTAAGCAATCTTCTATCAGCATTATCCTGGCGAAGTATCAAACGATACTCGGCTCGTGATGTAAACATTCTATATGGTTCATCGGTTGACTTAGTTACAAGATCGTCTATCAGCACCCCAGTATATGCTTCATTTCTTTTGATTACCAACTCTGGTTTTCCAGTTATTTTTGCAGCAGCATTAATTCCAGCTACAATTCCTTGAGCTGCGGCTTCTTCGTACCCCGAAGTACCATTAACTTGGCCAGCAAAGTATAAACCTTGGACTTTTTTTGTTTCAAGAGTTAAATCAACCTGATGAGGAGGGAAATAATCGTACTCAACCGCATAACCAGGGCGGACCATTTCAACATTTTCTAAACCGCGAATTTTTCTCATTGCTTCATACTGAATTTCTGCGGGAAGCGACGTTGAAAATCCATTTAGATAAATTTGATCGCTATCTAATCCCTCGGGTTCAAGGAAAAGTTGATGTTTGGGTTTGTCTGAGAACCGGACTATTTTATCTTCAATTGAAGGACAATAACGGGGCCCAACACCCTTTATCGTTCCTGTAAATAGAGGAGATTCGCTAAAACCCCTCTCTAAAATTTTGTGCACTGCTTCATTGGTATGTGTGATAAAACAACTAAGTTGCGGCAAATATGGAAAATGGCGGATATCGGTTCTATATGAGAAGGGTTTTGGGTTTTCATCACCTGGTTGTTCTTCAAGAATATCCCAATTAATTGATTCTTTTTTCAATCTAGGGGGGGTGCCCGTTTTTAATCGTGAAGATTCAAATCCTAATTTTACTAAGGATTCTGTGATCCCAAGGGCGGGTTTTTCACCATAACGACCACCAACAAACGAGCTTAGACCGGTATGCATTTTACCGTTTAAAAACGTCCCCGCTGAAAGAATGACAGAAGCGCCTGAAATAAAACCAGTGTTTTTCAAAATAACACCAGAAACCTTACCACCCTCAGCAAGAATTTCTTCTGCAGAATCTTCAATTATTTCAACTTTTTTAATCTTAGAGACCACCTGGCAAGCCTCCTCGGAGTATAATTTTCTATCTGATTGGCAGCGAGGTGACCACACCGCTGGTCCCTTGGATCTGTTAAGCATTCTAAATTGAATTCCAGTTCTGTCGGCTATTCCAGCCATTAAACCACCAAGAGCATCAATTTCGCGAACCAGATGCCCCTTTGCGGTTCCACCAATTGCTGGGTTGCAAGACATTCGAGCCAACGCATGCTTGTCCATTGTGATTAATGCTACGCTGCAACCCATTAGAGCACCAGCATTAGCAGCCTCAATGCCTGCATGACCTCCGCCTATTACAATTATGTCAAATCTCTTACTCATAAAATATGTTTCACATGAAACAAAAATTTAGTGTTTGGTTTTGCTTTCACGTGGAACAAGGTTACTTGCCAATACAAAATTTTGAGAAAATGTTGTTTAAAACGTCATCTGTAGTTACTGTTCCAATAATTTCGCCGAGACTATCAATTGTACTCCTTAAATCGAGAGAAATAAACTCCAAACTGAATTTTTGATTTATTGAGTTTGCTGCTTTATTAAGACTTTCTTTTGCGCGGCGCAGGCAGTTATAGTGTCTAACATTGGAAACAATCGCAGATTTTTCAGAATAATTAGCATTTTTTGTTGCACTAAATTTCATTGATTTTAATAAATTACTTATACCCTCGCCGGTTAAAGCTGAGATTTTAATTTCATCATCATTAACATGAAGTTTTTTCAGATCTATTTTATTCATAACCTTAATAATTTTATTTCTATTCACCAAGTTCAATAGATCTGCAAAAATAGCCGAATCAAATCCATGCTCAACATCGCTTAAAAATATAACCAAGTCTGCGTTTTTTATAGTTTCATTGCTTCTTCGTATTCCTTCCCTTTCGATCAAATCTTCAGATGCTCGCAAACCAGCCGTGTCAAAAAGTTTGAAAAGTATGCCGTCGTATGTCATTTCCTCTCTTATTATATCGCGAGTTGTGCCTGGAATACTGCTAACAATAGCTCGCGACTCTTTAAGCAAGTAATTTAATAACGAAGATTTACCCGCATTCGGAGCGCCGACAATAGCCACGTTTACACCATCTCTTATCACTTTTCCAAAATTATATGAAGCGAGGAGCCCTTCAATACTATTAATAATATTGTTGATTTTCTCTAAAAGCTCTTCTTTGGCAACAAATTCAAGTTCCTCCTCGGCAAAATCCAGTTCCAATTCAAGAAAAGAAAGCGTATCCAGAAGCGATTTTCTTAGTTCGGTAACATTTTTAGAAAGCAATCCATCAAGCTGATCTCTCGCCCCACGTAAGGAAGCATCTGTTCTAGAACTAATTATATCAATCACAGCTTCGGCTTGCGCTAAGTCCAACTTATTGTTTAAGAAGGCACGTTTTGTAAATTCACCCGGTTCAGCAGCTCTAACTTCTTGCTTCAGAAGCAGTTCCATTATTTTTTGTCCAATTAATGGACTGCCATGGTAACTTATTTCAACCACATCTTCGCCAGTGTAGGAATTAGGGTGTTTGAAAAGAGTCAATAAAACATCATCAATAAACTCACCTTGCTCATTAACTATTTTTCCATGGTGGACAGAATTGGCTTTCATTGCTGACAAACCAACTTTCCCTTTGAAAATTTTATTAGCAACAGAAGCTGCATTAGAGCCACTAATTCTTATCACAGAAATAGCTCCAACTCCATTTGGGGTGGCAATAGCCGCAATTGTGTCTTCTAAGTAAGGGTGATTCATTTTAAAAAATTGGATGCAAAAATATAGAAATAATTATCTTTTAACAATTTATATAACATCACCCTTTTTCAAAATAAATTATTGGATTTTCCAGTAAATATTGTCCAATAAAATTGTACGCCCGCAAAAGTGACACTGACGAAAGTCTAATTGTCCCTTAATTGTAATATTGTTCAATAAATATGCCTTTTTGTCGCAAATATATAATTTGAGTAATCGAATAAGTTCTTATAAATAAATAAAATAATTATTTTATATGTCTGGCATCATTGTTGTACATATTTGAATGTATTTAATAAAAATAGGAGGTTAAAATGTCAATAGTAAGATGGAATCCCGCGAGGGAATTATTAAATATAGAACGTGAATTTAACAAATTGTTCAACGCTTTCGGTAAACGGTTTGGTGTATCTGACTCCGGAGCAGACAGCGAATACGAAAATGCTGTTTGGATGCCGCTGACTGATATCAAGGAAGATAAGGACAACTATTTTGTAATGCTCGATCTTCCTGGTGTTTCTAAAGAAGATGTTAAGGTTTCGTATGCCGACGGCCAGCTTTCGATTAGCGGAGAGAGGAAGCAAGAGAAAGAAACAAAGGATTCGAAATATCACAGAGTTGAAAGAGCTTATGGAAAGTATTATCGCTCCTTTACACTTCCTCAACAAGTAAAAGAGGATAAAATCGAAGCTGAGTTTAAAGACGGACAGCTTACCGTAACCGTTCCAAAAGCTGAGGAAGCAAAACCAAAAGAACTTGAAATAAAAATCAAGTAAGCTGTTTAGCTGAAAAACAACATTTGAGGGTAACCAGGTATGGTTACCCTTTTTCTTCTAAAAAAAATGACCCAATGCATGAAATGTAGTTAAAGCCATAATTTGGTTTTATATTAGAACCACTGAGTTAAGTCTGGGGTTGGTGGAATACCAAATCTCTGCTGGACTTTAGTCCAAATTATTTTAGTTTCGAGGATAAAGATTAGAAAGAAAATTACCATGGCATTTAATTTTAATAGACTAACAGTTAAAGCACAAGAAATAGTACAATCGGCAATTGAGATTGCACAGAACTACAACAACCAAATTGTTGAACCGGAACACCTTTTGGCGTCTGTTGTGCAAGAAAGTGGTAACATTGCCGAAACTATTATTAAAAAAACTGGCGGAAATTTCAACGCGGTAAAAATTAAAGTTAATGAACTGCTTGAATCTCTTCCTAAAGTAAGCGGCACTGGATTAGGTAACCAGCAGATGAGCGCTAATCTTGGAAAATTGTTTGACGCATCTGCAGAGGAAGCAAGAAACTTAAAAGATGATTACGTCTCAACCGAACATATTCTGCTTTCTCTTACCAACGATAAAACTAAAGCAGGACAATTGCTTCGAGACAATGGAATTACCTACAACGATGTTCTATCTGCACTTAAAACTGTAAGAGGGACACAGCGTGTAACCTCACAAAATCCCGAAGATACTTATCAATCGCTTGAAAAATATGGCCGCGACTTAAACGAACTTGCAAAGCAAGCTAAACTTGATCCTGTAATTGGAAGAGATGAAGAGATACGGCGCGTGCTTCAGGTTTTGTCAAGAAGAACTAAAAACAATCCTGTTTTAATTGGTGAGCCCGGTGTAGGAAAAACAGCAATTGCCGAAGGAATTGCTCATCGAATTGTTTCGGGTGATGTTCCGGAAAATCTTAAAACTAAAAGAATAGTTGCGCTTGACATGGGTGCTCTTGTTGCGGGAACTCAATTCAGAGGCCAGTTTGAAGAAAGATTGAAAGCTGTAATCAAAGAAGTGCAGCAATCCAATGGTGAAATAATTCTTTTTATCGATGAACTTCATACTCTTGTTGGTGCGGGTGCAACACAAGGTGCGATGGATGCAGCAAATATTTTAAAACCGGCTCTTGCACGCGGCGAACTTCACGCAATTGGTGCAACAACTCTTAATGAATATAAAAAACACATTGAAAAAGATGCTGCATTAGAGAGAAGATTTCAGCCTGTGCTTGTGGGAGAACCATCGGAGGAAGATACAATATCAATTTTACGTGGACTGAAAGAACGATACGAAGTGCATCATGGTGTAAGAATTACAGACGGAGCCATCGTAGCCGCAACTCAACTTTCGGAAAGATATATTACCGATAGATTTCTGCCAGACAAAGCAATTGATTTGATTGATGAAGCAGCATCAAAATTAAGAATTGAAATCGATTCTCTTCCCGAAGATCTCGACGTTCTTGAACGAAAATATAAACAGCTTGAAATTGAGCGCGAAGCATTGAAACGCGAAAAGGATGACGCTTCTGCAAAAAGATTAGAGGAACTTGAACAAGAATTAAGCGAGCTTAATGAACAAAGAAACAAGTTAAGAATTCACTGGGATCTTGAAAAAGATAAGATTCAGAAAATTCGTTCCATGAAAAGCGAAATAGAAAATTTTAAACTTGAAGCAGAACGATATGAACGCGAGGGAAATCTTGGAAAAGTAGCTGAAATCCGTTACGGGAAAATATCGTCTCTTGAAAAACAATTAAGAGAAGAAACAAAAAAACTTGCCGAAGCACAAAAAGACATTAAGATGTTAAAAGAAGAAGTTGATGCCGAAGATATTGCCGAAATCATTTCGAAGTGGACAGGTATTCCCGTAAGCAAAATGCTTGAAAGCGAAAGAAGCAAACTGCTCAGACTCGAGGAGGAATTACATCATCGTGTGGTTGGGCAAGATGAAGCGGTAATTGCAGTTGCAAATGCAATTCGTCGGTCACGCTCCGGACTTCAAGACGCCAATCGACCGATTGGCTCTTTCATTTTCCTTGGAACAACCGGTGTTGGAAAAACAGAATTGGCGCGAGCTCTCGCTGAATTTTTATTTGATGATGAACACGCAATGATTCGAATTGATATGTCGGAGTATATGGAAAAGTTTTCAACCTCGCGTTTGATTGGCGCCCCGCCGGGATATGTTGGCTATGAAGAAGGCGGTCAACTTACTGAAGCAGTTCGAAGAAGACCATATTCGGTTGTTCTTCTTGATGAAATTGAAAAGGCACATCCTGATGTGTTTAACATTTTACTGCAAGTTCTTGAGGATGGAAGATTGACAGATAACCAAGGAAGAACTGTTAACTTTAAGAATGCAATTATTATTATGACGTCTAACATCGGTTCGCACATCATTCAAGAAAAACTTGAGTTCCTTAATGAAAATGATGTTGAAGAAGTTATGGGAGACTTACGGCAGCAAATGCACGAACTTTTAAGACGAACAATTCGTCCGGAGTTTTTAAACCGAATTGATGAGATAGTTCTGTTCAAACCGTTGATGAAATCGGAAATCAGAAAAATTGTGGATATACAACTTGAGCGAGTTCAAAAAATGCTAAAGGAAAAAGAAATCACTCTCGATGTTTCAGATGAAGCGAAAGATTGGCTCGCACAACTTGGTTACGATGTTACTTATGGTGCGCGTCCGTTGAAGAGAGTCATTCAAAAGTATCTTGTAAATCCTCTCTCACAAGAATTGTTAGCTGGAAATTTTGTTGACGGCGACACAATTAAAGTTGGTGTTGGTGAAAGAGTTGGATTAGTGTTCGGCAAGTAACACATTGTCACACTGAACTAAGTCGAAGTGTGAAGTTAAAACTATTAAGGACCGCAGATGAATCCCTCTGCGGTTTTTTGTTTGAACTGAGGTTTGTTTGAAAAGAATTGGGAAGTTTAATGGGAGAATTCATTTCTTCCACACGGAAGTTTTAAAAGTCCACATTTATTAACAATTTTAAATCCTAAGTTTCATCAACTTGTTTCATCTCACTTCTACTTGTCTTTCCACTAAAAACCCAGGATATTTGAATTGAAGAATTATTATGATTGCAATAGTTAATTACGGAATAGACAAGAATCACCCGCTTGTAAAAGTTCTATCAGAACTTGGGATTGATTTTAAAATATCAAGCACCGAAACAGAAATTATGAATGCAGATAAGGTGATTTTGCCTCACACCGAAAACATTTCATCTGCAGTTAAACAACTTCATCTTCTTAATCTTTTCACAATGCTTCGAGTCTGCAATAAACCCATGCTCGGAATTTCTAATGGTATGCATTTGATGTCATTATATTCAAATGAGGGCAATTTAGCCTGCCTTGGTATTTTTAGAGGAATTGCCGAAAAAATCGAAACAACAATGAAAGAAAATGACAAGTTCGGTGAGATTATTATGATTAAAAACAGCAGACTATTTTATCAAATCCACGAAAATGAGAAATTCTATTTTGATAACTCGCATTGCATACCTGTTAGCGAACAAACCTCTGCTGTAACCAGCAGAGTTCCCATTTTTTCTGCCATGGTTGAAAAGAATAACTTCTTTGGCGTTCAATTCCTCCCAGAAAAATCTGGCGAATCCGGAACCAAGATAATTCAAAACTTTGTTAGCCTCTCTGTTTAATACCGTAGATATAATTAGTTTTAGAATAAATTTCAGCTTTTCATTAACACCCATGCTTAAGGTAATTTCTTCTTAGTAAGGAAAAGAATTACCTTCTAAAAGCAAACCAAAACAAACCAAGCACGATTAATTCAACTTTTTTCAATCTTTTGCTAAACTAACTGGTTATTTTGTAAGGATTTAAAGTGAACAAAATCTCTCTGTATTGGGCATAATTGTTGGAGATCTTGGTGGGAATTACTATGGAAATTAGAAAATAATGAACACTGGGCAAACACTTTTGGCGTTAGGAGCATTGGTGCTGTTATCATCAATGGTTTTACGGTTCAATCGTGCAGTATTAACAACAGATGAAGTTATGTACAATTCAAAGTTTAATGTTCTTGCTGCATCACTTTGCACATCACTTATTGATGAAGCCAAACAGAAAGCATTCGATGAGGCTACAACTGAAACAGCAATTTCGGACTTAAGTAAACTATCAGCAACAATGCAAGCCGAGGGTGGAGAAGATTATGATGAGTTTGACGATTTTGATGATTTCCATAATTATTACAGAGTAGATTCAACCTCAATTCCACATGAGACTTTTTATATTAGCAGCAAAGTAACCTACGTTGACGTAACAAATCCGATAAAAACAACCACAAGCAAAACATGGCACAAAATGATTACTGTTACCGTGTTAGGTCCCTCTATGAAAGTTCCTGTACAAATTTCTTCCATTTTCAGCTATTGGTTTTTTAGGTAGGAAGTTAATGGGAACAACAGTACTTCTTGATATAATCGGTTCAGTAATAATAGGCGGCATTCTGCTTACAACTTTATTTAGAATGTCCGATAGAGCAACCGAAAGAACATATAACCAATCAGGCGATCTTATCATTCAGCAAAATTTGGCAACCGTTGTAAGCACCCTTGAATTCGATTTTAGAAAAATGGGTTATTGTGCGGACTGGACTAAACTTCCAGACCCAACTAAAACAATTATTTATGCTGATTCAAATAAGATTAAGTTTTTGACCGATGTTGAAAAAAACGGAATCGTAGATACTATGCTATATTATGTTGGACCAACTTCGGAATTAATTTATACTGCAAATCCCAGAGATAGATTCCTTTATCGAGTTGTTAACAACGAAACACACGCAAAGGTTAATTTAGGAGTTACATACTTCAACCTTGTATATTATGATGCCGAAGGAGATGTGATTGCAACCCCCGTTGCTGTTCCTGGAGAAATCCACTCAATGCAAATAAGTATTGCCATAGAAAATGTTGATGCATATAATCAAAAGTATGTAGAAACTTTCTGGCGGCAAATAAGAATGACCGGAAGAAATTTAGATAATAGGTAGACTATACTATGGTAGGAAAAGCAACAATTTTTGTAGTGGCCGGTTTTAGTTTACTATTTCTTGTAGTTGAATATAACATGGGAAACATTTCAACCAGGGCAGTTGAAAACTTTACGGAGTATTATCTGCAAAACCATTCTCGAGAAATAGCTGTGAGCGGAATTAATTTTGCTGCAAACAAAATCTTCTTGGACCCAACCTGGACTGCAGGATTTACTAACTATGAATTTAAAGAAAACCAAAAAGAAGGAATAATGAATGTAAAAGTTGAGGTGGTTGATGCAGTTAAAAATTACCGAAAGATCACCTCAACCGGAGAGTATCAAGGAGTAACATCAACTGTGGAAGTTATGCTAATACCAAGCAAATTCTCAAAGTTTGCATATTATTCCGAGAGCGAAGGAATAAATATTTGGTGGATGAGCAAAGATACTGTTTGGGGTCCATTTCATACGCAAGATAAAATGAGAATAGACGGCAAGCCAACTTTTTATGGCAAAGTAACAAATAAACTAGGGATTGAAAAAAAAGATAAATATTCAAAAGCAAATTTCTATGGAGGATATCAAACTGGTGTTGATTTAGCCATGCCGACAAATGAGTTGCCGGCAATAGAAGCTTTAGCAGCTAGCGGTGGAAAAACTATTACAGGAAAAGATACCGTATATCTAACATTTGTTTCTGATTCAATTAAAGTTCGTTATACTTACAGCGGATCAACCTCAACTTATCTTACAAGTGCTTTTGCACCCAATGGAATTATTGTTGCAAAAGATGCTATCGTAAGATTAAAAGGGACAGTCAAAGGTCAATATACTGTAGTTTCGTCAAGCACTCTAAGCAGCAAGGGCGATATATACCTTGATGATGATATTCTTTGCAGCAGCAGTCCGCGAACAAATCAAAACACAACCGACATTTTAGGAATTGTAGCAAAAAATGATGTTATAATAACTGAAAACTCTGCAAACAATAATAACATAAACATCGATGCAAGTATTTACTGTGAAGCAGGAAGCTTTTTTGCCGAAAACCATAAAGATAGACCAGTGAGCGGTTCCATTAATTTGTGTGGCGGAATAACCCAAAAGACAAGAGGCGCAGTCGGTACATTTAGCGGAAGCACTATAAAATCTGGCTTTAGTAAAAATTATAGATATGATGACCGATTATTGTTAATGTCTCCGCCTGCATTTCCTGGTACAGGCGGATTTGAAATTGTTTCCTGGTACGAATAAGTTTTAGCTAAATACCTTAAGGTAAAAATCCGATGTCTGTGTTCTTGATATCGGATTTTTAATTTTAAACTATCGCTTCAAATATCTTTCAGATAAGATTATTATTTTTGCTTCAAGGAGAAACAATAATGCAAAACTTTCTTAATCAATCTTATTATGGAAATTCAGTTGCTGCATACTTAACAGCACTTGGAATATTTATAATTAGTATTCTGCTCATTAAAATTTTCAAGAAAATAATTCTTGGCCGCCTAAAAAAATGGGCAACAACTACTGAAACAACCCTTGATGATTATTTAGTTAGGGGAATTGAGAGAACGCTTATTCCGCTCTTATATTTTTTATCACTTTATGCTGGAATTAAATCGCTAAACCTCGATAAGAAAATTGAAAAGTACTTTGATATTATTTCCATAATTATTTTCACTTTTTTCTTCCTCCGAGCAGTTTCATCAATAATAACGCACTTACTTAAAGCTTTTGTTGCAAAAAGAGGCGCCGATGAACAAAAACAAAAACAGCTTAAAGGCATTTCAAGCATTATCTCTTTTGTAATTTGGACGCTTGGATTTGTTTTTGCTCTAGATAATTTAGGTTTTAAAGTTTCAGCGGTTATAGCTGGCTTAGGTATTGGCGGTATAGCAATTGCCTTGGCTGCTCAAGCAATTTTGGGTGATTTGTTCAGCTACTTTGTTATTCTTTTTGACCGCCCATTTGAAATTGGCGACTTTATTTCCGTTGCAGATAAATCTGGAAATATAGAACACATTGGAATCAAAACTACAAGAATTAGATCTTTAAGCGGAGAACAGCTAATTATTTCAAACACAGATTTGACCAATTCCAGAATACATAACTTTAAAAGACTTGAAAAGCGCAGAGTAGTTTTTAAACTGGGAGTTGTTTATCAAACGAAGGCAGAACTTCTGAAAGAAATTCCTGAGATAGTGAAAAAAATTATTACAGAAGAACCAAAAACACAATTTGACAGGGGACATTTCGCCACATTCGGAGACTTCAGCTTAATTTTCGAGTTTGTTTACTTTATTCTTGACCAGGAATATACGGAATATATGAAAACACAGCAGAACATTAACTTTAAGATTTATGAGGAGTTTGAGAAGCGAGGAATAAAGTTTGCCTACCCAACACAAACTCTGTATATGAATAAATAAAAAAAATATACAACCGGGGAATTTCTTAAGGTTTATTGTTGTTAGCAAACTTTAGAAAGCAGCTTTAATAAATCTTGGGAAAACACATTTGAAAATTTATCAATTTAAAACCAGCCAATTTTTGCCAATTACTATCGAAAAAGCTTGGGAGTTCTTTTCTAATCCAAATAACTTGCCCAAAATAACTCCTCCCTGGCTAAACTTTAAAGTTACTTCTCAACCACAAAATAAAATGTACGCTGGAATGATTATTACTTATTTAGTTCGACCGATGCTCAACATTCCAACAACATGGGTTACAGAAATTACTCATGTTAATGCACCGCACTATTTTGTTGACGAACAAAGATTTGGACCTTACAAGTTTTGGCATCATCAGCACATTTTCCGGGAAGCAAACAATGGAATCGAGATGGAAGATATTGTGAGCTATGCTGTACCATTTGGGTTGGCAGGCTGGCTGCTTAATAAAATACTAATTGAAAAAAAGATTATTGAAATCTTTTCTTTTAGAAGCAAAGCATTAGAAAAAATATTTTAGATAATCATAAAATCTTTAGTACTGCCAAATGATGAAATTTGTGTTCCGAAAGATTAATGGTTATAATTTTATAACGATTATCTAAACAATGGCATAACATCTGCCAGCCAATTGTGAATGGGTAACATTGCCTTAAAATGTTTGAAAGCAAAATCAATCACTGTATTCGGCTTTAACAAATTCATTTCTTTGCTTTCAATGTAGCTGTATAAACCGTTATGAAGCAGAAGTTCTGCATTTGGAGAATCATCATTAAATCCTTTGGGCAGCCGCTTATAATGCTTTCCGCCAATTTGATAACCCAATTTTTTCATTTTTTTTATTGCTGATGCAATTTGCTCTCCGGCAGCTTTATCAGTTAATGCTTCTCTATAAACTTTTAACATACTATCAGTAAAAATGTAGCTGCCGGCTCCAATAAAAAAATATTTTGGTTCAATATGAAAATAAAAACCAGTGCTTTCAAGTTTCTTATCATCCCCTTCCCAAAATAAAATACCAAGATTGGTTTTATATGGCAGCTTATCTTTACTAAAGCGAACATCCCGGTGCAGGCGGAAAATTGATTTGTCCACTTTTGGAATTGCAATAATATTTGGCCGAATAGTCTGGAGTTTTCTTCCCATTTCAATAACAAACTCCTGTGCCGGTTCAAGAAACATGCTTTTGTACTCATCTCTATGACTCTCAAACCACTCTCTGCTATTATTATGTGAAAGTTTGGCAATAAATTCAGCGGTACATTTGGGAAAATTATTATTCATTATCAAGCCTCTTTTGTTGAACTTGGTGTTGCATTAAAATACAGCTATAATTTAGTAAAATGGATTGTTAAATTATTAATTATCATTTTACATTGTTCTATCAAAATAAACAGAGGGAATAAATTGAACGAAGCAGTGGGCATTATCGGTTTAATATTATCAATTGTGGGAGTAATAGGATGTATTATACCAGGTTTACCTGGACCGCCGCTTAACTTAGCCGCAATTATTATATTGAAGTTATTCTTTGGTGATAAGATCTCAACATTTATGTTGATACTGTTTATAATTTTAGCTATTGCGGTTACTGTGCTTGATTATGCAATCCCTTTATTGGGAGGTAAGCTGTTTAAAGCTTCTAGAGCAGGAATATTCGGTTCAACAATTGGAATGGTGATAGGAATTTTTTTCTTTGCTCCATTCGGAATGTTTATAGGCTTAGTAGTTGGAGCTATAATTGGCGAGCTTATTTCCGGCAAGACAAAAGTGCAAGCAGCTAAAGCTGGTGCTGGTATTTTTGTTTTAAGCATGGCTGCAATAGTGTTAAAGCTTGGAGTATCTTTAACCATGTCATTTTATTTTTTATATAAACTAATCACAATTTCGGGTTCGCAATTCAAGTTCTTCTAAATTTTGAATTTAAATCTTAAGAGGAAACAGATGAAAAAAAATTTTAGTGTGTTCTTAATTTTTTTTGGAACAATTGGTTTTTTAAGCTGCGGCGAAGCTGATTATGAAAAAGCCAAAATTAAATTTGGAATTATGAAATATGAAAAACAATCGGAGATTTGCGATTCAACCGGATGCGCAAAAATTGTATTGGAATATCCGGCTATTAAAACTTCGTTTAACAGTGCTGTAAAAGATAGTTTAGAGGCTTATATAATGAACACATTGCTCGAGAACTATTCACAGCAGCTAAAACTAAAATCACTTGATGAAATGGCAAAAGTATTTATGGCTGATTATGTTGGCGCCAAAAAGGATTTTCCAGATTATACAATTCCATGGGAAATTAACAATACTATCTCAGTTATTTACAATTCCAACTCTATAGTGTCATTTCAGTCTGAGCTTTATCATTTCACTGGCGGGGCGCATGGTAATAGCGGAGTATACTTTTCCAATTTTAATTCACAAGATGGAAGTAAACTTTTGCTTTCGGATTTAATGAACTCTAATTACAAATCCGAGCTTAATAAAATCGCCGAGAAAATTTTTAGAAAGGAGAAGAAACTCGATCCATCTGCCAGTCTTGAAGCTGAGGGATTTTGGTTTGCTGACAATAAATTTTCTTTGAATGAAAATTTTGGTATTAAAAACGATGGACTTGTGTTCTATTTTAATTTCTACGAAGTTGCACCCTATGCAATGGGACCAACAGAAATCCGAATTCCATACTCCGAAATAAAATCGCTTATTAAACAAGAGGGATTATTAAACAAAGTACTTGATGAATTAACTATTAACAACTAATTAAAGGAACTTAACATGGCCGAAAAAAAAATAGAAGTTGCAGGTATAATGGGACCAGTTTGGGCAATTGGATGGTTGTTTACAATTGGATTTTTAAAACTTGGGTTTTTAAATGGTTTGCTGGCAATATTACTTTGGCCATATTACTTAGGTAATTATTTCAGCAAGTTTATTTCTTGATATCAGAATTTTAAAGTGAAATACTAAGTGATTTAAATTTAAATAAATAATCCATTCACCCATAAAAACACTTCTTGGATGGCCAGGTTAGATGAACTATTAGCAAGGCGGCATTTTACATGATGGTTGAAAAATCGCGGCCAATAAGCGCGAATGCAATAGTTTGAGTGCGCAAAGATAAAACCAAACTTAGAAGCAGAGTTTCAAAAGTACACTGTTCTGGGGCTGCTGTTATTGTTGTTAAGATATTCTAAGAGTTTTGATAACAAGTACTAATTTTTATTAAAGAATTCTATTCAACGGGTTTGTTATATTCAATAAAAATAAATTTATGAAAACAATTTTTAACATCGCCGCACTCTTGTTA
This sequence comes from Ignavibacteriaceae bacterium, assembly GCA_013388515.1. Classification (GTDB taxonomy): domain Bacteria; phylum Bacteroidota; class Ignavibacteria; order Ignavibacteriales; family Ignavibacteriaceae; genus XYD12-FULL-36-8. The sequence goes on from JACAFC010000100.1 coordinate 34,456, forward strand.
ATCATTTTAGCATTTCAGACGACTAAAGCATGGGTTTATCCGGAACATAGAGACATAATGCTGCGTGCTATTCAGAAACTTGAACCCAAGCATAGAGACGTTCTAAGTAAGCTTTGGAATGCAGCAAGGATAGGATATGAATCCAAATTAACTAAAGATGTAATTGATACCTCGCAAAGTACGATTATCTCTCAACTTGATTATGCCTCCTGGCCGGCAATTGGAGGAGACCACTCCACTTCTGCAAAAGAAATGCTTCATAATATTTTTACAACTGATTGGTTATTAGAAGTTGCGCGTATTAACGCTCAACTAAAGATAGATTTGGCTAAAGCGGCAGACAGAGAGGAGCGTGTCAACGCACTTCGAAATTCGGATATTTTATTGCAGAGGGCAGATCCAAATTATGCTACAAGAGCTGGGCATAACAACGTTCACTTTCTTCTTTCGCTTAAAACAGTTAAAGAAACATCTATTAAATATGGATTTGAATGCGTTAAGGAAGGCGCCGAATTAAATGCGTTGGGAGTTTTTGTTTGGTATCATTATAGCGCGCTGCTAAAAGCTACAAGATACAGTACCGAGCAGTTAACTCCTGAAAAGCGATCCGAACTGATACTTGCATTGCTTGCTGATGAGGCATTTGCATTACATTTCTTGGAAGATGTTTTTGCTGCGGGGCATACGGCCGGTACTTGGGGAGATGCTTCTCAAAAAAAAGGTACGCATGACTATTACAACGAGCATGGTTTGAAAATAAGTACCTGGGAGGGACAAAATCTGGTATTAACTGGTGATGCCTGGATGAGGCCGCAAGATGCTGAAAATGCTGCAAATGTTGTTAGGATAAGTATTGAGCAGGTCTTAGATGCAGCAATGGGAAAAGAGACGGCCATGGTTTTTAGCAATGAGGAAAAAATTTTTTCAGCAGACAATTTTGATGTTGGATTTCATGACTACATGCCAGCACGCACGCTTGATCCGAATATTGGAAATCTTATTTTTCCAATTTTTAACAAAACCCCAATTCCTGGACTAGAACATGGTTTAGGTGAATTGCCCAGATTCAGAGCTGAAATTGGTATGTTCGTAGGCTTTGTGCCAGCCCTGCGAGCAGCTTTGGTTGCTGGTGGATTTGGCAAAGATCAAAGAACTACAGGCTTTATAGGAAGCCTCGAGTCATCAGTTCGCTTTGGTGCCGGGCTCGATGGTGTGCTAAATGAATCTGGAGATGGACTTGCATTCCTTGAAATTGGTTGGAGGCAGGATGGTTCATCTTCTTCAGGCTTTGTAGATTTTCCCGGTACCGAATCCTATGGCAATTTATTGGCGGCAATACCTGGAAGATCAGCATTTAGTGCAAGACTTCGATTGCCGTTTTATCTGGTTCCCGGAGATCTTCTAGTCGCTGCACCGATTTTATTTCTTGTATCACAGGAGACGTTAATCAAAATGGGAGCAACCGCTGTTAACGGTGGGCTGATTCCTTGGCAAGCTGGATTAGCAACATCGCTCGGTAGGTTTCAATTTGTTCTTGGAAGAGAAGTAGGTATTTACCTTTTTGGCCGATCTAAAGTTAGAGATGCCCTTTTTAACATTTCTGAAGATGAAAATGGAATACCATCACTATTTGTTCTTTCTTATCGTTCTACTCAGATAGAGTTTCCGATTGTAGAGTACAGACCCTTTAGAGCTTTTGAAATGGAACAACGATCTTCTCTTTTTATTCAATTATATGGGGGAATAGACATTCCGCATAATGTTGATAACATAACAGACGCTAATAAATCAACTACTTTTGTTCCTGCTCTAAAACCAGTTTGGTATTTCGGAGCAAGAGTTATTTTTGATTGGAGACATTATTTTTAATATAGGCGTTAAAAAATAATCTATTAAAACTTATATGATAACATGTAAAAACTGCGGCTATTTTTTCGAAGGCAACTATTGCAACAAGTGCGGGCAAACTGCCGATACTGAGAGATTAAACTTTAATCTTTTGCTTAAGCATTTGCATAAAAATTTTATTAAGTACTTTCAAAAAGGTATTATTTATTCGTCCACACAACTATTTAAGAGGCCTGGCCACACTATCAGAGAATACATGGAGGGAAAAAGAATCAAACATGTTGATCCAATAGCTCTGTTGATAGCCCTAGCAACGTTGTATGGTGTTTTATATCATACTTTTGGAATAAATCTGCTTTCTGGAATTTCAAACCTAGGTCTTAGAAAAGAACTAGATTTTAAAGCAGTAAACAATTGGATTTCGGACCACTATGCTTTGTTAACGTTTTTGATGGTTCCGGTTTATTCAATTAGCTCGTTCACAGTTTTTAAAAAGCAAGGTTATAATTTTGTTGAGCATATATTTTTAAATACTTTTTTAGCTAATCAAAGATTACTATTAAGAATTTTAACTTTTCCAGCGCTTGCAGCCTTAAACGGTACCGAAGAGATTTTTATACTTAGCGATCTGTTGATATTCCTGGACGTCGCATTAATGATGTGGAGCTATACGCAGTTCTTTAATAAAATATCAAAAATTCGAGCAGCATCACTTTCTGTTTTAAGCTACGCAATATTTTTCATATTTCTATTGATTATAATTTTAGTTCTTTTGAAAACTTATGAGCTGTTTGGTTAATAGAATATTGGAAAACTTGAATGAATAAGATCCGCTTTTAAATAATAAAAGAAATTTTTATTCCTCGGTTACCCTCTATTTTGTAATTTGCACAACTCTTTAAAAACAACCAGCGCATTATTATGAATCAAACGTAAATGATTTAGCATGAATAATTTTGTAAAAACCTTGAGTAAAAAATTTAGTACAATATGGAATCTCATTCGTCTTTCATTGGCTGGAGACGAATCTCAAATATTATCCGGGAATATTGACCGCGCTATTTTTCTACTTGCTATTCCTATGACGCTTGAAATGCTGATGGAATCTCTGTTTGCTATCGTCGATATTTTCTTCGTAAGTAAAGTAGGGGTTAATGCAGTAGCGGTTGTGGGTTTAACAGAATCAATGCTAACAATTACTTATTCGCTTGGCTGGGGTTTAGCAATGGGAACCACAGCAATGGTTGCTCGAAGAGTTGGAGAGCACGATAATAATGGCGCTTCAATTTCAGCAGTACAATCAATTTATCTCGCATTGTTAATTTCCATTCCAATCACAATTGCCGGAATTTTCTTCTCAGAAGATTTACTGCGATTAATGGGTGCTTCGGAAAGTTTAATTGCTGAGGGATCGGGTTACACTAAGATAGCCTTAAGCAGCAACTTAATTGTAATTCTTATTTTTTTAGTTAATGGAATATTCCGTGGTGCTGGCGATGCTACCCTTGCAATGCGAACATTGATGATTGCGAATAGTTTAAATATTGTTTTTGACCCGCTACTCATTTTTGGTATTGGTCCCTTTCCTGAGCTTGGTGTAGAAGGAGCGGCGCTTGCAACTGTTCTGGGTCGCGCAGTAGGAATTTTATATCAGCTGTATCATTTGAAAAAAGGAAAAGGGATTATAAAAATTCATAAAAACAATTGGCAGTTTAAACCGAATATAGTTTTTAGACTAATAAAGCTATCCGCCGGAGTAACTGCGCAGTTTATAATTTCTTCTGCAAGCTGGATTTTTCTAATGAGAATCATGTCAACATTCGGAAGCGTCGCACTTGCGGGCTATACAATTGCTATTAGAGTTGTTGTATTTACGTTACTGCCTGCATGGGGTTTTTCTAATGCTGCGGCAACTATGGTTGGACAAAACCTTGGCGCCAATCAACCTGATCGTGCTGAAAAAGCTGTTTGGAGAACGGGCTATTTTAATATGATTTTTATGGGAATAATAATGATACTTTTCTTTGCATTCGGAAATAATATTGCTTCTTTTTTTTCCGAAGAGAATGAAGTAGTTCTGAATGCAGCAGAGTGTTTGAGAATATTTGCAATGGGATACTTGTTCTACGCTTTTGGAATGGTTCTGGTTCAATCTTTTAATGGAGCCGGCGATACAAAAACTCCAACTATAATGAACTTATTTATTTTCTGGATGTTTCAAATTCCTCTTGCTTACACTCTAGCAATATTACTAAATATTGGGTCAACCGGAGTTTATTATTCAATTGTAGCAGCCGAATCTTCCTTTTCAATTGTTGGTTATTTTCTATTTAAGAGGGGCAAGTGGAAGACTATAAAAGTATGACATCTTATTTAAATCTTTTAATCACCATTGCGGTTGCATCATCTTTCCATTTTTTTCTTCCGCCAAACTCATCGGCGGCAGAAAAAATTGATTTGAGTATTTCCTCGGCACTTAATTTTTGATTTTGCTGAACGACACTTTTTAAATTATCAAGACCAAACTCTGCTCCTTTATTATTTCTACGCTCACAAATTCCATCACTGAAGAGAACAAGTATGCTATTAATTGGCAAATTGATGAATGAGCGCGATAATTCTATTTCCGGCAGGGCTCCAAATACAGTTCCCGATGTCTCGAGTTCTGTAACTTTGTTGTTGCTGAAAAGAAGCGGCGCCGGATGCCCTGCATTTACATAAAATAAATTACCCTTCTCCTCCATTTCTGCACAAAATAGCGATACAAATCTTGTTGAATATGAGCCGCGATAAATAACAGAGTTTAATTTTTTTAATGTGTGAATCATCTTCATGTGTTTTTCAATTCCCATACGCAAGCCCGTAATTACATCACGAGCCATGAGTGCAGCAGGAATTCCATGACCGCTTGCATCGCCAATGCAAAAACCAAATTCTTGTCCCCCAGATTCAAAATAATCATACAGGTCACCGCCAACCAATTCAGCAGGTTGTGAATGTCCTGCAATATCATACCCAGATAATTTTGGTGGTTTTGTGGGCAATAAACTTTTTTGAATTTGTACAGCTTGTTCAAGCTCGCTTTTTACTGACTCTGAAAACAGCCTGTAATTTAAACTTGAACGTACTGCGTTCAGACAGAATTCAATTTCTTCCCGAATCCAACCGCTCTTTAGTTCAAAAACAAAAATCCAGCGGTTGTCCGGATTATTAACTGTTATGGCAACGGGAATTGCGTATTCACTTTTCGTCTGCAGTTCTCCAATGCTGAAGCTTGGATTATCAAAAATGTATGTCTGCGAATTTAGTATAGATTGAATTGCTTCTGAGTTAATCGGGATGTTCTTAGCAATATTTACAACACTGGTTTTTGAAGATGCATAAATAAAAATAAACTCATCGCCGTTTTGTTCATAAATTCTTCCGTTACCAATTCTTAACGCTTCGCCAAATGTTTTCTCAATTTCCTTAAGAATTGTAAAAAGAAAATCCTTGCCGGATTTTGCTTGTCCTATTTTATTTAATATTGAATCGAGCTTTCTATAAAATTCTTTTGGTTCAATCATATAATCCTAAATTAATTTCAAGCTAAAAATACAGATAATTCCTTTTGAATGTGTTAAAGAATTGTTATTGAAATTAAAGAGGTCTTTATGCTCACACCCTTGCAGCAATAGTAAATTAAGGTTATGTTTCACTAAAAAATGCATACAATGACTGATAAGCGAATAATCTTTGACAAATATCTATCTCTTTTAGAGCAAAAGAGAGAGGCTCCTTCTGTAGAATACTTACACAAAATAGTCAAATCTCATCTCATCAAAATTCCGTTTGAAAATATTTCCAAGCTGCTGCTTAAACAAAAAAATGCGACGACTATTCCAGATCTTGTGCAATATCTAGAAGGAATTGAGAAGTACAATTTTGGCGGAACATGCTATTCAAACAACTACTACCTTTATCTGCTTCTTCAGCATCTTGGATTTGAAGTAAAGCTTTGTGGCTGCGATATGAAAAATCCGGATGTACATCTCATCTCAATAGTTACAATTGATAATCGTGAATTTATAGTTGACGGCGGTTATGCCGCTCCATTTCTTGAACCAATGCCGCGAGATTTGAAAACAGATTATGTTATTGAATTGGGAAATGAACAGTATATACTTAAGCCAAAGAACGATGAAGAAAAATCTCATCTTGAGCAGTATCATAACGGTGAATTAAAACATTGGTATACAGCTAAACCCCAATCACGAAATTTCGATGAGTTTGAAAAAGTTATTAGAGATTCCTACGCAGACAAGGCAATGTTCATGAATGCAATTTTAATTACACGTTTTTTTGAAAACGGTTCGATTGTTTTAAGGAATCTGAATCTTACCGAAACGATAGATGGAAAAACCTCAGCAGCTAAAATTGTTTTTGAAGAAATTCCTGAGCTTGTAAATAATAAATTTGGAATTCCGGCAGAGCTTGTGAGAAAAGCAATTAGCAAGCTTAGCGAGTTAAAAGATACATTGTCATAATTTAATTCGATGGAGAAATTAAAGTAATTGATGTAACCAAAATAGTATAGTACGAACAGGTTAGAAAGGAATCACCAACACCATACGGAGTTTTTGGTATAATCTATAATAAAAAACCCTTAAGCTATCATTACCTTATTCCAAAGGATATCGAGCCAGCAATAAAAGCCTTGGCAGTTAGTGGTTCTAACCTTGTACTGCCGTAACTTCGACAATTCACCGATGAATTCTGGCACTTCACCTATAACTGATGGGATCGCTCATTTTGGATTAATTTTTAAAATGAAAATCTTTTCATGTTTTTTTCTTGACTTACCC
>JACAFC010000272.1 GCA_013388515.1 Ignavibacteriaceae bacterium
CCCGAATCGCTGGTAGACGACGCTTTTTTGCGGCGGATTCGCCACAAATTGGGCATTGATAATCCTACCGAGAAGCAGTTTTACGATATATTTTTGATTGCCTGTGATGAACGAGGCATCAAATTTGATAAAAATGTCTTTATCCACCTGCTGCGGGAGTATTACTTTAGCGCGGGCCGCCCGCTCAAGGCCTGTCACCCGCGCGACTTGTTGGATCAACTGACCGATTTTGCCACTTATCGGGGCGAACGGCCGGCCATGACCGTCGAGCTGATTGACCGGGCCGCCCGTTCCTACTTCGCCGAATTGTTCTAATCGTCAAACCGGCGGCGGCCGATGTGTTCCATGAATTCGGCCCGGGTTTTGAGATGGCTTTTGAAAACCCCCAACAGGGCGCTGGTAACCATGGTGGCGTTCGCTTTCTTGACGCCGCGCATCATACTGCACATATGCGCCCCTTCGACCACCACCGCTACGCCGTGCGGATGCAGCACCTCGTTAATGAAGTCTGCAATTTGTTGAGTCATCCGCTCCTGCACCTGCAGCCGCCGGGCAAACATATCTACAATTCGCGGAATTTTGCTCAGGCCGACCACCTTGCCCTTGGGGATATAAGCCACATGCGCCTTGCCGAAAAAGGGTAATAGGTGGTGTTCGCATAGGCTGTAAAAATCAATATCTTTGACGATGACCATTTCGCTGTAACCCACGTCGAAGAGGGCATCGTTGATCAGCTTGACCGGGTCAACATGGTAGCCAGCAGTCAATTCATCGTACATGCGGGCCACCCGTTCCGGGGTGCGCTGCAGCCCTTCGCGGTCCGGGTCTTCGCCGAGGTTAGCCAGAGTTTTGCGGATCGCCTTTTCAATCTCTTTTTGCCGCTTGAGTGTCTCTTTGCCATTGCCATTGGGGCTAATTTGGAATGTTTCTTCCAAATCTTCCAGCGTCATGCGATGCATAATTGCCTCCTTACTTTAATCCCCCTGAAATGAGGAGCCAGCCAATTTTATAGTCTACCATTATGGTGGTTTTGTTTCACTTGCTCTAAACTTTGCGAGACATCCGGACGCAAGTACATCTCTTCACTTTTTGCCTCAAAATTCCTGGCAATTTCAGACAAGGTTTGGCCCAGCTCGGGATGCTTGTAATCCGGGGCAATCTCGGCCAGCGGAATAGCTACAAAGGGCCGCTCGACGATTTCCGGGTCGGGGATATGGCGGTTGCCTAGCTCAACGATCTCCCGGTTAAACAGGGTTATATCAAGATCAATCGGCCGGGGTGCATTTTTGTCGGCCTGCGACACCCGGCCCAGGCGTTGCTCAATCGCGACCAACACCTCCCGTTTCAGTTGCTCGGCAGTCAGTTCGGTTTCGACGATCGCCGCCGCATTCAAAAAATTGGGCTGCTCGGTCAACCCAACCGGCCGGGTTTCCCAGACCGAAGAAACCGCCACCAGCCTGGTCTGGGCGGCTAACAACTCCAGGGCTGCCCGCAAATTGGCTTCTGTGTTAATATTGGAGCCGAGCGATAGATAGGCAATATTGGTCACGCTGACGTGCCGGTTAAGCCAATGTCAGCCCGTGTCCGGTCAATCGTAACGCCCACCGAGCGGGTGAAACGCAGCGCGCCCGGTTTTTCCACAGTGACCACCGCCCGTTCAACGCGGGGGTCAGCCAGGCAAAGATTGACGATTTCCAGCGCCATCTTTTCTACCAAATAAAACTGCGATTCTTCGACCAGCTTGATGGTTTGTTTGGCAATAGTTTTATAATTGATGGTATTGGCAATATCATCCGAGGCGGCCGCAGCGGTGTGATCGGTGTAGAGGGTAATGTTAATCACCACATCCTGTTTGTTGTGCCGCTCGTCTTCATTAACACCGATAATGGTCCGCAAGAGCAAGTCTTTAATATGAATTTGGTCGATAGCCATTGATCCCCCCTGACGAATTTTCGAGCTTTATGAAAGTATAATCAACTTTTGGCAGGATTCAAAAACACATGGATTTGGACTCGGCCTGTTCATTGCACGATAATCAAAACGGTAATATTGAAAGCCTGGGGGAAAACAAATACCGCTTAAGGGTGGATATTACGGGGGCAGCCGGGGTGCAAGGTGTCCGTGGGGAATATTGGTGGACCGTGGCCCTTGTCCAGACCAGCCCCAACTATGCTGACCTGGGGCAGCAAGCGCCGCCGGCGCGCATGCGCTTTGAAGCTAAAAGCAGCGGTGATGGTGGCGGCGGTGGTGGTGGCGGCAGCAGCGGTGGTGTAGGGATTGACTAAGTGGTTGTAGCCTCTACACCTTGTGCCGGCGCGAGGTTAGCACGCCCGTATTCAAGCCAATCAAATTCAAGCCGCCAAAGAATCGGGCGTGTTCGATCTTGACGCAGCGATCCATGACCACGTCCAGACCGGCGGCGATAGCCCGCCGGGCGGCCTCTTCGTGGATGACGCCCAACTGCATCCAGACCACTTTGGCCCCCACGCTAATCGCTTCTTCCACAATAGGCGGCACATCGGCGGGGTTGCGGAAGATATCTACAATCTCAATCGCCGCCGGGTCAGCTTCGGCCAGCGCCGTGAGTGAGGGATAACTCTTGCGCCCCAGAATTTCCGGCTCGCGGGGATTGATGGGGGTTACGTCGTAGCCTTCGGCCAGCATATAAATGGCCGCAAAGTGGCTGGGCCGGTAGGGGTTGCCGCTCAAGCCGACCATGGCAATGCGGCGATAGCGTGTCAAGATGTCCAGCCGCTCGGCGGCAGTTTCGATGAGTTTAGCCATAGTAAGTCAATTCCTAATTGTATTGGTATGTCATTTCGAGCGACGACAGGAGCGAGAAATCCCTTTGGAGTCACTCTTTAGCTAAGATTCGAGGGATTTCTCGCACTTGTA
>JACAFC010000062.1 GCA_013388515.1 Ignavibacteriaceae bacterium
ATCAAGTATATTCCATCTCGTACTAATTCATATACGCGGTTCGGCAGTAATCCTCCGCTTGATGTTGTATCTGCTATTATCTGCCAATTCACATATGATAATGTGTCACCGTTGTATGGTACGAGCTGTAATACACTCTCCTGCCCATACGAAAAAGAAACAAACAAAAGCACCAGAAAAGGAACTTGCCAAAGTTTTTTGTTTAGCATTAGTACCTCCTACGTTTGTTGATTTATATTAAGTGATTTAATTAGGTAGCTCTGAATTATTATTAGAAAAAAAAATTCATCAGAACTTTTGTTTGATTAGAAATAGCTTCTCGTTTATAATTGAAGTGTTGCACCAAAATCTAATGTTAAGCCGTATTTTTCACTTCTATCAAAAAGAGTATACCCATATTGTCTTCTTGTTAATTCATTTCCATCTTCTACATTAGTAACATTATTTATGTTAATAAATACAGCTAAAAAATCATTTACTTTTTGCTTCAAAGCAATATCAAGTCTTGTAAACGGTTTAGTAACTTGATCTGCTGAACCACTGGCTGAGAAAGAAACATTATGCGAACCTTTATGAAACAATGAGAATCGCGCAGAAAATCCTTCATAGTCATATCCTAAAGAAATATTGCCAAAAAATTCCGGCATACCTTCTAGTTTTTGTGTTCGTTCAATTAATATATTTCTTGATTTTCGGAGAGGAATAATCCCGGATGAATCGATGTATGAAATTGTTTTCGAACCGTAAATGGTTGTTTCTGATCTGACAATCGAAGCGTTATAAGAGAGTACTATATTCTTAAGTAATCCTGGAAGAAAATGAAAATTCATTTGATGCTCAAATTCAAATCCCCATACTTTTGTTGGTTTAGGAGAATTGTATGGAAGCGTTAAATTATAAGGAGTAGTACCCATATTGCTCGGCCACTTAACACCAAAATATTGAATTTCTTGCAATACTCCATTTATTCTCACAGCAGCCGTATTAAAATTATTCAACATATGAAACATGTCCTTAATTTCCTTGTAATATGCTGAAAATGAGATCAATCCAATCTCATTGCCAAAAAAGGAAGTGTTTATTTCAAAATTCCATGCTTGCGCTGTTTTCAAACCAATATTGCCAACATAAACTTGTGGTTGACTGCTTGCCTCTGCTGGGCGGCCGGCAATGTATCTGTCTAATCTCATATTAAAATCCGGCCTTGCTAATGCTTTGTAAACAGCAAATCTAATATTCATAAAATCATAAGGCTTAAAAGCAAGGTTTACATTAGGAAGTAGAATAGACTGGTTTGACGAAGAAGTGGTATCACGTATACGCCCAGGATCAACAGGAAAACCTCCAACAGAACCGAGCATGTAATATGAAGTGTAATCATTATCTTCATTCTCAACCCTCAACCCGGCAATTAATGTTAGAAATTGTCCAAAGTTTAACGTGTTCATTAGATAGCCGGCTGATACACGCTCACGAATGTTGTAATCATCAAATTTTATAAGAGGATTTTCCCAAACTTCTTGAGCATTTGGCAAAGTAGAACCGCTGCTGTTAACGCCATATTGATTTAACGACTGCCATTGACGTAATCTGTCTCTAATAATTAGTGGATTTAATGGGTAGGAACCATAAATATCTCTTGTTTCAAGATTTGTGAAAAATTGATTCAGACCAATGGCACCTCCGCCTAATTTCCACCAATCTTCGAAATAAGTGCCGGTGAAATCTTTCAACCGGAAAGTACCATCGGGCAGCCTCTCATAAGACATCCATCTTCCTAAATAATACGGGGTAAAATCTTCAGTCCGGCTGTTCGATCTATCCTTAATTCTATACTTGCCACCAAATTTCACCTCACCGGATAAAATATCACCAAACACATATGGTCGGGAAATATCTAAGAACCCGGTTCTTTCTTTATCAAAATTATCTTGTGTTCTAAGGTATGCCCAATCCAAAGAAGCATTTAGATAATTATTCACGGCATAATTAACTAATTGTTCAGGTTTCTCTTTTAATTTCGGTGATGCATTCATCCCATTATCTTCTACAAATATTGCTTCATAATCATAAGGGAAGTAAGATTCTGATTGGGCAAAAGACAAACTCCAGTTTAATTTAAATCCGAACAAATTATTATCGCCCCTTATAGAACTATTGAAAGTTTTTATTTCTTGCTCTCTATCACGATAATCGTATGCAGGGCCATCATAATTTCCTCCGCCATTCGATGTATACTCTCTGTATGACCATAGATAATCTCGCTTAGTTCTTCCATAAACATTATTAAACCTTATTGTTCCGTCATCTGGGGTTTTAAAATCTAATAATAAACTAAAGCCATCTCGCTTTCTTATTTCATCAGTGAATTCTAAAAGGAAATTATTTATGAAATAATCTCCACCAAATCCTTGATCAAAACTGTAATTAACATTAACTCTTTCATTGCTTCTAATTCTGTTTTCAAGATTACCATTTAACTGAACACCTAAAAGTCCATCAAAAAATCTCTCGCCATAATGAACTGAAAAATCATACTGTTTTAGAGAATTCATCAAACTGTTGTAATCACCCTTCAAATCAGCTCTAATTTCTCTAATTTCGGGTGCCATTTTGGTTACAAGGTTTATACTTCCAGCCAAAGCATCTCCATCTTTATCCGAGGTTAAAGCCTTGTACAATTCAATTCCGGATAAAGCACTTTGGGAAATCATACTTAGATCAATACCTCGCCCGGTGGCATCGGTCGGGGGCACTTTCATACCATCGATTGTAATCACTGTGAACTTGTCTTCGAGCCCACGCAAGATAACTTTATTAGCTTCTCCTCCAGATCTTAGAATGGATACGCCTGGTAATCGCCCGATTGATTCTGCAGCATTAGCATCAGGTAATTCTTTAATTTTTTCCTCAGATACAACATTGATAATTGTATTAGATGTTCTCTGCTGATTTATTGCGGACATTTGTCCCATAAGCTGGCCAGTTACCACTACTTCTTCACCTTCAATTATATCTGGGGAAAGTTGAACATCAAGCTTAGTGGTTTTATCATCTTGAATAAAAACCTCAATTAAGGTTGATTTATAACCAAGGTAAGAAACTTTTACGCTATATTTTCCCTCAGGTATAGATTTAACAGAATATGTACCTTCTATGTCGGTTGCAGCTCCCATCGCTGTTCCAACTAAAAACACATTTGCCCCTACCAACGGTTTTGAAGTAAGCGAATCAACTATACTCCCGCGTAATGACCCTTGTCCATAGTTTGGGTTTGAGAACAACAATATTAAAGATGCTAAAAAGGAGAGCCGTAATACTAATTTCATAATTTATTACTCCACTTTTTTGTCGTGATAATATTTTATTTGCTTTAGTTAGATTTTAATGTGGAAGAAAAGTGAACTGAGCAGATGAAGTGTAATGAGAATTATAGGAATAACACAGCTTCGCCAAGTGAATTACAAAATTTTTACTTAATCGGTAAAGTAAACGATAAACTGCTTTCGAAAAATAGCAAATAAAAAGTAATAGTCAAGAATAAAAAATGAAAAGATAAAACCTGGAAGAAAAATAAGTTAGTAAGTTATTTTATCATAAGTAATTATGACTGTTGTAATTTATCATGATTTGAAAATTAATCCTGTAGTTTTGTATTTGATGAATGAAACACTCGATTTAAGAAATGCGTGATTGTGTTAATGGTAGGAAAAAACCAAGGATGAAAAAACCAAAATGGATGCGGTGAATTGGCAAAAGTGTGTACTTCAGAATATGTACAATGCTTGTTTAGCTTTTCAATTAATTTATCCCTGCCAGCATGGAATCGATCATTAGAACTGTTTATGAATAAAAATGGAGGTGTATTTTCATCAACATAACTGATTGGAGAGGCCTCTTTCCATATATCAGGTTTTTCATTAAATGTATAACCTAACCATAATTTGCCAACTGAAGGCTTTTTGGGATCATTATCTTTTCCGCTCTCAGCAGGATGAGTAAAGTCGAGAACTCCATCAATATCAACTACAGCTTGAACATCGCTCGAATGTTCAATATAACTTTCACCTAACTCAAATTTTGGATTTCCATTTGTTACACCTAACATGGAAACAAGATGCCCGCCTGATGAGCAACCTAAAGCAGCAATTTTATTTGTATCAATATTGTATTTGGAGCTATTTGCCCTTAACCATCTTATTGAGGATTTCAAGTCCAAAATTGCTGCTGGATATTTAGCTTCGGGTGAAAGTCTATATTCAACAGCTGCTGTCACAAATCCAAATGCAGCTAATTCTTGAGCCATTGGTATTTGCTGAGATTTATCTCCTGAAAGCCACCCCCCACCATGAACCAATATTACAGCAGGATATTTTTGCCAATTTTCTTTTGGGAAAAACATATCAAGCCGCAATTTTCGTTTTCCATATTCTTTATATACTACATTGCTGTCATAAAGAATATTTGGACTCAGCAAAGTTTTAGCAATTTTAATAAATGGGTATTTAATTTTCTCCTTATTAAATGCACTTTGAATAGTAAAAGAAGTATCTTTATAAACTTTTACTTCATCAGCTTCAGATTGTGCATAGTAAAAAACTGAGAAAAAATTCACACAGCAAAAACTTAAAATAATTTTATTAACAGCATTCATATGTTCAGAATAATGAAGTATTTTTCTTTAAACAAATTTTCAGAACTAAAATAATCTAAGGAATTTAAATGATATTTGAACACTTTGCTCTAAACATTTCTAATCCACTTGAATTTGTGGATTGGTATACAACCAACTTGGAAATGAGAATTGCTAAAGCGATGAAAGCTCCCCCTTTCACACATTTTTTAACAGACTCTTCGGGAAGAACTATAATTGAAATTTATTCAAATCCATCTGCTTATATTGCAGATTACAACAAGAAGCACCCCCTCGAATTTCATTTCGCATTTACAGCAGATAATGTTGTGATGGTTAAGGAGAAATTGATATCAGCAGGAGCTAAACTTGTTGAGGATGTAATTCTTGAGGATGGTTCCCACCTTGTAATGCTTCGTGATCCTTTTGGAATACCTCTTCAACTTTGTAAAAGAGCAAACCCGCTTCCATAGCTTTTGAACACAAACAAGATGAATATTTTAATCTTTCATCCATTTTTGCTCCCAATCTAAGTATAGGTCTAATACTTCTTGAGGATCGTAAATATACCATGCGTAGCCTGTTCTTCTCTCGCGATCTACTTCGGTTAAAGAGTAAACAACTTTTCCATCGCGGTTGCAAAACATAGGTCTATGAGTACCCAATTCGTAAAATCTTGTCCATATTGGTTTAGCATTAGCATCTTCTATTACGACCCTATCTGATGTTGAAGAGTGATAAATGAAATCAGCTTTATCTGCTTTTATCTCATCTACTCTAATTCCATATATGCGCGAATCTTCAAACCATTTTACTGCATTTATTATTGATTTTTTAATTCTTTCACTTGGATTTTTAATGGACATTAAAAGTTTTACAATTGCCGAGCTTTCACCATTACAAATTGACGCAAGCTCAAAGCTTCTTGCATTTTGAGGATGAAAATCAATATTATCGTGCTGCTGACACCATACTAATAATTTTCCATTTTCATTTATCTGACAATTCAGAATACATTCAATTCCTTTTTCAAAAGAATTGTTAATCCGATTTAAAATTTCACTGCCAAGAAACGAAAACTCTACTGAACGGCTTACAATTTTTTGAAGCAATTTCATTATTCCGATCATTGCTCCGTCGTTAAAGGTAATGTACTTTTTATAACCGCTAGTATCCGGATAAAATTGCGGCCAGCCGCCATTTTCGTATTGTGCAGATAGGACAAAATTGAGTCCATGAATAAAAGCTTTTTTATAATCATTTTTTTTAGTTAGTAAGTATGCTTCGGCTAAGTAATTTAATTGCGAATGTGTTGCACCATTATCGAAGGTAGTATTTAGTTCATCCTTAGCTTTAAGCACAGCAGCTTTTTGCTCATCTGAAAGAATTGCAAGCATGTCATAATTTTTAGCCCAGCCGCCATTAGCTTTTTGAAAAAGCAAAATATTGTCTGCAATCTTTTCTATTTCATTCAATGAATATTTTCTTTGATCTGAATTCGGTGATATAATTTTTGCTTCATCATTTATATCATACCAATGATGCGCGCTATCATAGAATTCTCTCGTATCGATATCCTGATTGCTGTTGTTTGTTAAAATTCTACTTGCGGCGCACCCAATTAAAATGAAAGTAAAAAGAAAAGAAAAGATGCTCAAAGCATTAGCATAGGTTAGCTTTTTCTTTAATCGTCTAAAAACAGTAATTATTTTTTGATTATTTAGTCTCATACTTTTTAATAACAAGATATTTTAATTCTGTATCGCCAATATTTCTAATTCCATGCTTTAAATTGCTTGGACAATAAAATGCGGAATATTTCTCCCCAATTGCTGTTTCCCCTTCAAGATAAAATTCAGCAGTACCTTCAAGCACAAAAAAGAACTCATCTTCCGAATGCTTGTGCGGAGAATGTGTTGCTGAATTAGGTGCAACAACACTCAACTTTATTGTTCTTCCATCTAAAAAATCTCTATCGAAAAACCAATACTGATATCCTGCTTTAGTTTGTACCGTATCTTCCCAAGAAAATTTTTTTACACAATTTTCCATTGTCCATTGTTTGCTTTTTTCTTTTTGAAGATTAATACTTTGTGATTTCAAAAGCCCCGTACAAATGAAAGTCATTATCAATGCTAAAATTAACTTCTTCATAAATATTGTACTCGTATTAAAAATATTTTTCTCAATAATATTACTAACATTATTCACTATTATTCAAGATAATTTTAGCTGAAATTAATAATGTCTTAACTGCGAAATAAAATAATAATCATGTGTCGTACTTTATTAGATAAGAAAGAAGCTGTCTCAAAAGTGATTTTTATTGTCACACTGAGTTTATCGAAGTGTGATTTTGATAAGAATTGTCAGTCTTCGATAAGCCTGTCTGCCGATAGGCAAGCTCTGACTGACTATTTGCAAAATATGGCATTCTCATTTGTTTTGCAAATGTTTCAAGATTTATCGCAACAATATCATCTTCTTAGTTTCTAGGTAATTCCCGCTTTTAATGCGATATAAATAAACTCCACTAGGCAAACTTGTTGATCTAAATTCAGCAGTATAAGTTCCAGCAGTTTTATTTTCATTAACCAACAATGCAACTTCTTGTCCCAACGAGTTAAAAACTTTCAATTCTACAAAATCAGATTCAGGAATAGAATATTGAATTGTTGTACTTGGGTTAAAAGGATTTGGATAATTTTGTTCCAGCTTGAATGAATAATCTTTTTTTATTTCATTATTTGTGTCAAGAAGTGCCGCAAGACCAGGATAGGTTGGAGCGTACCTTAATGCACGAACTACTTCTTGCCCACGGCTAAAACTCCAAACCATGCTTCCGCTTGAATCAACTTCGAATAAGTATCCACTTGTTGATTCAGCGATTAAAGTATTACCGTTTGGTAAACGCTGGCATCCACCTAAATGATTTGAGTAAAAACTTGGTGATGTATAGCTCCATAATGGAGAGGACGGACCAAATGCTGTTCCAGGTGAATAAGTATATTGTCCATTACTTTCTCTAGGTGGTATAATTTCTAAAACAACTGATGAACCTTGTCCTTCGCGATTATTAAATGCCAATATGTTCCCGCCGCCGGGTAAACTATCAGGTATCCAAACAGAACAATGAACCACATTAAACACCTGACTGCCAGGTGCGTCATAGTTTGATGGTTTTCCCCAACGGTACAGGAAATCTCCTCCCTTTCCGCTGTTACCTCCGGAATGACTAGCAGCTTCTTGTGTTGTTGTGCTATGATCAATAACATAGATTTCATCAAGTTCATGTGATGATATAACTATTTGATCGAGAGTTGGATTATAACTGATTCCATTAATGTGCATCCAGTCCCCGCTTCCCGAACTTCCAACGTTAATATCTAGCAATTCGGGGTGATCAGCAACAACACCAAAATTACTTTTAGTAGAATTATAATCTTGAATTAAATGATCCCATGCATGCCATTGCCAAACAATATTACCACCGTTAGTCCCTACTGGCTGAATTTCTACAATGTGATCAGGCCAAATAGATGCACTGTGATTTAACCCAGCTTGAACTGCTTGAGCAGCAGTTTTAACTTCCCATGCTATTAACAATACATTACCATTTGGCATCGGACAAATATCATGATGCGATCTATAAGTTGATGAACTATAAGTATATTCCCACAAAACGGAACCGTTCCAAGCAATCTTTTGTACTATTCCGGCAGCACCTCCTCCATTTAGTTGTGAATTACTTGAAACTGCTGATCTAAGCAAAGTTCCATCTTCCAATAAGTAACAAGAATAACCACCGGTTTTTGTATGTGTCCAACTATGCACTACTTGATTGCTCATATTAATTAGATATGTATTCCTTGAATTGTTTGGACAGAAGAGTGTGTAGCCTTCAAATGCCTGAGTGAAAGCACGTGAGCTAATTAAAAAGATATATACGATTAGCTTGAAAAAATGTGATTTAGCTTTTAAGGTTGGATAATTCAACAATCCTCCTACTTTAAAATGATCATTTGCTTAGTCATAGAAATTTCTTTTGTAATTAATCTGTAGAAATAAACTCCACTTGCCAAATTATTTGAAGTAAAGCTTACGTAATGTATGCCGGCATCTAGTTCTTCATCAACTATTTTGGATAATTCCCTGCCGAGCAAATCATAAATAATAACTTTTACATTTCCGGAAATTGGAATTTGGAAAGAAATTGTTGTGGTTGGATTAAATGGATTTGGATAATTTTGATAAAGTTGATAATCAGCTGGAGCTACTTTTACTGATGTGTTTTCAATTGAAGTAATTCCGCCTGTAGTTGTCTTTAAGATTGTTCCGCCGCTTCCAACTGAATAGCCGATATTGTCCGAAGTGAAAAAAGTTGAATACAGATTATTTTTTGTTCCAATCGGAATGCTGTTCCAGGTTAAGCCGCCATCGGTAGTTTTCAACATTGTTCCATTATAACCTGATGCAAAACCAATATTACTTGAAGAAAAATAAACTGAGTATAAATTGTTTTCTGTATCATTTGGAATATTTGTCCAGCTTTCTCCGCCATCGGTTGTTCTTAATATTTTACTGCCGGCACCCGTATTCGAACCGCCAACTGCAATCCCAATATCTGAACTGATAAAATGAACTGAACGAATCATCATTGCTTCTTCAGAATATTTAGTTATCCAGCTTGAACCGGCATCAGTCGTTTTAAGAATGATTCCGGCACCTCCATAATCATCACCGCCAACTGCAAAACCGGTATTTACATTTATAAATGAAATATCCATTAACGCGCTGGTTGTAGTGCTATTCAAACTTTCCCAAGTTGTACCGCCGTCTGTAGTTTTCAGGATGGTCCCAAAATAACCAGAGACATAACCAGTACCTGCATCAACAAAATCAATCGATACTAACCAATTAAAATTATTAGTGTTTAAGGTTTTCCAGTTTGAACCGCCATCGGTGGTTTGTAATACTGTGCCAGCATCGCCTGCTATAAAAATATTATTCGCATCTACTATATTTATTTTTTGTAAGAGTGAAATCGTGCCGCTTGTTTGAGGCACCCAGTTTGAACCGCCGTTAGTCGTTTTTATAATTGTACCAAAGTCACCGGAAATGTAACCGATATTTTCATCAGCAAACTTTACATCATAGAGTAGTTCAGTTTTACCTGAGGATACATTAGTCCAATAAGTTCCGCCATTT
Source organism: Ignavibacteriaceae bacterium (assembly GCA_013388515.1). GTDB lineage: Bacteria > Bacteroidota > Ignavibacteria > Ignavibacteriales > Ignavibacteriaceae > XYD12-FULL-36-8. The sequence goes on from JACAFC010000062.1 coordinate 9,842, forward strand.
GTTGTTATTACCGTTGTACCATATTCGCCAAAGCTAACTGCTTTCGTTTCACTAATTATTGAAACAGAATACAACCACTTCGTTGACGCCAAACCTAAAGTAGTCCAATTAGTTCCTCCATTGGTTGTTTGGATGACTGTACCATTATAGCCGCACGCATATCCCAAATTTTCAGATAGAAAATCAATACAGCTGAGCCAGCTAAAAGTATTTGTTGTTTGTTCACTCCACGAATCGCCGGCATCAGTTGTTTTTAGTATAACACCGCCTAATCCTGTACAATAGCCAATATTGTTTATAAAATCTAATGAGTAGATGTTATTTGTCGTTGTGCTGTTTTTTACTGACCAACTATTTCCGTTGTCTGTTGTTTTGATTATTAATCCGCCAATTCCAACTGCTACAGCAGACGATTCATTTAACAGTTTGACTGAAGATAATCCAAAATCATTGGCAGATGTTCGCTGCTGCCAAGTATTTCCTCCATCCGTTGTCCAATATATTGCATTTCCAATTCCAGTTAAATTTTCTCCAACAGCACATCCATCGGACGAATTAAAAAAATTAATTGAATATAAATTAATGTCTGGATTAGAATATTTATCAGTCCAAGTGTTTCCTCCATCAGTTGTTTTCAAAACCACACCGCCTTCACCAGCAGCAAAACCATTATTTTGATCAATAAATTCCACCGATTTAAGTGAAGCATCAGAATTACTTTTTTGAGTTGACCATGATAATCCGCCATCTGTAGTTTTTAAAATAATTCCGGCATCGCCAACAGCAAATCCTAAATTTTCGTTTACAAACTCAGAGGCATAAATTGTATTGCCCTGCGGTAATGGATTTTGCCAAATCCAATCCTGAGCAAAAATTTTAATCATGATAATGTTTGTTAAGATAGTTACCAAAAAATATTTTTTCATTTTAGTTCCTTAGTTACTTAATTAGTACCATTCTTTTAGTAAGAACTGTACTTCCAGATTTCAGTTGGCACAAATAAACACCGCTGGCTATTCCTTCAGCATCAAAACTAACCGAGTACGAGCCAGCATTCTTGTACTCATTCATAAGCGTTTTAACTTCTTTTCCAAGTATGTTGTACACTTTAAGACAAACTAAACCTGAAGCAGGAACATCAAACTTAATTGTTGTTGCTGGATTAAAAGGATTAGGATAATTTTGGTAAAGTTTATATTCATTGGGAATTGTACTCGCCTTTTCTTCCTCTAAATCAGTTGTGCAGTTTATTCCAAGGTTTGTTAGTTGAGCATTAATACTATTTTTTCTAGCGGTTAAAAACGATTTTAGCCCTGGAATTCTGCTTGTTCCTCCAACTCCAGCAACAGAAAGATCACTCAGAATGTTCATTTCGAATTGAGTGTTAGTGTACTGTTTTTTTGAATCAGCGTAAACATAAGAACGAATGACGCTTGCAATGCTGTCAATGTGCTGAAACATCTTTGTCGTATTGAAATACGAGCTGTTCAGCGTGCAAAGTGAATACAAATAATCATTTTTTAAGGAATTAGTAGTTAAAATTTTTCCGAACAGCGGACGCTCAGATGAATTTAGTACGTGAGTTACGCTTAAGTTTTCAAAGTTAGATATTCCGCCGCTGTAGCAGCCAAACGATAATCCAACATCCCACTTTATCCATTCGATCTTATTTGTTGCTGGATTAAAGTAGAAATAAAAATTTCTTCCGCTGTTTATGTACGAATCAAGATTAGCAAAAATTATATCTCCAGCAATTGAAGTATAAAAACTGTCCAAATTCAAATAGCTGGGCAAAATCGCTGAAGTATTAACGCCATTGTTCAAACTATCTAAAAAATTCACCAGCTGCAGCCATGCTGTTGTTGATTCATCGGTTTTTAGTTCGTACCTGAAATAATATGAATCGGGAATACTTGTGAACCATTTGAAATCCGAAATTGTATCTCCAACGCCGAACGCATCTACAGCTTTGAAGAGATCACCGTTCTTATTGCCAAACCTTGTACTTAAAAAGGTTTTATCTACATGTTCAACCAATGAATAGAGGGCATACAAGGTATCATTAAAGAATACCCGAGCATAATTTGCACGCGGCGCAACAATGCCGGCATCACGGCAAAAATCGAGATATACTTTTTCTCTCATAAAGGTTGGATCACCATAGCAATTGTTTAGATGAATACTTTTTAATCCATCCCACCTCAAGCTGCTTTCAAATTCATCAAAAGATAAACGAATAGATTTTTTATTGTTGGGATGATTAAATGATGACTGCCCTTTTAATCTTATACCTACATTTTCTAATGTGTCATCACCCAGAATAACATCAGCAGGAATATGTATTTCAGTTCCAAGGTTGTAGTAATAAACAAGCGAATCCCAATAGTTCGTATAATAAAAATGAATGTTGATATCATGAACTTTTATTCCCGCGAAAATACTGTCACCGGGATTTTGTGGTTTTATTAATTGACTATTCACTAAAAATAATAGTAAGCTTAAGATTAGAAGTTTTATCCTCATATCTGCTTTTGTTTTAGGCGATAATTTTTGTGCTGATTTATGCATAAACACAATTAAACTTTGTTAATGAGTTAGTGGTAGAATCTCCCCAGGTGGTGGAGGCGGCGGCATTCTTTTATTTTCCATCTCTGGTCTTGGTCCGGGTTTTCTAGTTTCATCAAGCAGCCTTTTAAATTTTTCGAGTTGTTCTTTTGTTAGTATTGCCTTCAAATCTGAAAAATGTTTAAACATCATACTTTCCATTTTGCTGCGAAGAAGAGTTATTTCATTTAGTAAGATATTCACTTTTGCACTATCAACTTTTTCTTTGAAAGCTTCAGCTTGTAATTCTCTTTTCTTGTTCCATAATATTTCATCCAGAACTCTTGAAGAATCGAGCATAAGCTTTCGGTTTTGCTTTAGCAGTTTATCCTGTTCATCACTCAATCCTAATTCTTTCCTCAAGAACATTTCATTATTCGGAGGTTTTTGAGAAAAATGTTCAGGGGGTTTAGGTCTTCCCATCCATAAAATTATTAATATTGAAACATTCACAACTATCAGAAACAGAATGAGGAAAGCATAAGTTTTTTGTTTTGTTAACCAATCCATTTTAATCTTTCTCTTCATTGGTTGATAAATAATCTATGCTGCTATCCATTTCATATTCAGATGAAATGCTTTCAAGATATTGCTCCCTCGTAACTCCGTTTGAGTTTGAGGATTGATAAAATGAAATAACTGAGTAAACATTGAAAAGGAGCAGTGCAGCAATTATTGCAGGACGCAGAAATTTAAAAACCCATTCAAAAGAATTCTTTTCCGATTTATCCTTTTTAGAATCTAGTTCAGCTTTTATTCTAGTAAACAAGAACGGATTAGTATTAATCTCCTCAACTTTATCGAGTAAGGAAATTGTTTTTTCCACTTCTTCCTTTATTCTTTGATCTTTATCCATTTTGTTATAACTCCTAAGTTTTTGACGTTATAATCTTTTTGAACTTGCGCTGTTGGCTCACAATTTATTTTCAAAATAAGCAGATAATTTCTTTTCCAAATTTCTCTTAGCCCGGTGGATTAATGATTCAACAGCAGGAACCGTAGTCTCCAAAATTTCAGCTATTTCTTTTGTGCTCATGCCCTCATATTTGCTTAACGAAATTGCCACTCTTTGATTCTCAGCAAGAGTATCCAGAGCTTCCTTTAATAATTTTGATCTCTCTTTTAGTTCAGTAATTTGAGCAGGGGATTGACTCTCCGGAGCTTTAATTTCCAACTGGACTTCATTTCCATCAGATTCTGTTCTGATAAACGAAAATCTTTTTTTTCTTTTTTGAGCACGCAGATAATCAAGTGATTTGGTGATAGCAATTCTGTAAATCCACGTTGAAAGTTTTGAATTCCCTTTAAACTGGTCAATGGAAGTGAAGACTTTAACAAACACTTCTTGGGTTAGATCTTCAGCGGCATCTTTATCATAAACCAAACGGTAACAAGCATTAATAACCTTCTTCTTATTTTCATCAAAAATAATTCTGAAAGCTTCTTCATCTTTTTGATGTAATCGTTTTATTAACTCGGTTTCGGGCATGCAGTAAAATTAGACAATTAGATTTTAATTTGACGATTAAAATCGAACTAACTTTCGGTTTGGTAATGAAGTTTTAGAAAATTTTTGGGGTATTGTGTTACTAAACTATTAGGGTCTGAGTCTGAAAGCAGAAATACTGTTTTATGATGCAAATAATAGTCACTTAGTTTTTAGGTAAAGATTCCGCCCAATCTTTAAATCGCGTGAAATATTTAAATAACTTATCAACATCTTTTTTGAAATAAATATCTCCATGATATGAGACTTGATTCTTATGATCTATCAATTTTTTAAACTGCTCTAGAGCTTTGTTTTTATTTGCAGAAGATGGGGTAACTTGCCGTAATAGTTCGATAATATCATAATGACTATTGCCGCTGCATTTTTTACCAGCAAGTTTGACCGTGATAGAATCAGCGAGAGCTATTGCAGCATGAATCACAAGAACACCTGCAGCATTATAATATTCAAATGTGTAAGCTGATTCACTCCCATCAGCAAAATCCTTTGAAATCTTTTCGAAGTCACGATGCTTACTTACATCAGCTTTTTTAGATACTGCTTTCACTTAATTAGCTCTCTGATCTGTCTCCCTGATATTAAAACACCGTCTTTTATAATATTATTAACCGGCGAAAGATTTTTCTGTGCTCTTTTTCTAAAATCCGATTCTGTTATATAAAAAGGTGCAAGTGTAACCTTATAATCATCGTACAATTTATCTCTGAGTTGCGAGACGATATTCTCGATTTTTGTTTTGTGTTTCGTATATACAATACACAAGTCAAAATCACTTGTATAATCTTCATCGTTTCTGGCAACACTGCCAAAAAGGATGAGACTTGAAACAACTGTCGAAAGTTTCTTCTTGATTAAGGATAATATCTCACTTCTAAATCCATCTTCGAACTCAAATATATATTTAATAAGCTTTGTAACTATTTTGTTACTACGATTAAGCGTGAAAAGATGGTCTCTCCCACCAATTGCTCTATTTACTAAACCAAGGGATTCCAGATTGGCTAGAACGTTTTGGGCAGTTCTATTACTTAGTTTAGATATACGTGCAATTTCACGACCAGATATTCCAACCACTCTGGCATTGAGCTTTCGAAGGACAATAATGTTACTTGGTGTACTGAATATATGCTGTAAAATATTGTTTATTATCATAATTTTTTCCGGCTAAAAAAACAGCCATATGACTATTTTGATAGCCAAAATATACTGCGTCAGAAAACAATTACAAAATAATTTGTGAACCTATTCTTAGAGCCGATGCGGTAGGATATAGGTAACCTAGATTTTAATGTTCCTATTATAAAAATTAAAACCCCGCACCCATTTCTGTGTGCGAGGCTAGAGGAGATATTATCGTAAACAGAAAAGCGAGCTATTTAGCCAATATCAGCTTTGTAGACGCTTTATAGTCATTTACTGTCAGTGTGCATATATAAACTCCGATTTTGTCTCTAAACTAATAAGTATAGTGTCTACATCAGAAATGCTGTTATATTATGTGGGTAAGTGATTAAAATGGATTCTTATGATAATTGAAATTTTTCTGTGTTAATACAACCATTATATCATATATATCCTAATTATTCTTTTTACTAAGAATCAATGGGCCAATTTGCACACGATTTGAGAATTCTAATTTATATACAACCTCATTCATTTCTAAATCAACCTCATATAAATTGTAGGCCCAATCTGACACGTATGCTGTTTTATCATCAGGAGTTAAAATTATTAAATCGGTTGATTTCCATAACTGCCCATAATCATATTTCATAACATCGATATAATCTGCATAATTGTTTAACATGGTATCGTATATATATACTTTTCCTTCGGGTGGCGGACCAAAAGTCCAATTTTTACCAGGATTTGTCATATATAATTTAGAGTTATCTGAAGTTAATGCAAGCGTTGCACTCAGGTCATTATTCAATAAAGCTACGATTGTGTCTTTATCTAAATCGAATACAGCCTGTCCCGCTATGTATAATAATTTATTGTCAGATAAAACCATGTTATTGTAAACACCTCTATTTTGGTATATATGTATAATCTCCCTTTTACCATAATCATAAGAAAATAGTGCATGGTTACTATCGGCAGCATAAAAAATTTGTGATCCTTTTAGAAAAACTATGTTTTGTCTCTGAAAATCATACACTGTATGTAAAGCTAGGGAATCAAAGTAGTAAATTGAGTCAGTTGAATCATCAACATATCCAAGATCAAATATTTTTGTATTAGTATAAGGTCTTGAAGTTACAATAAATACGGTGTCATTTGGATTTTTATAAAATGATGACCAATGACTGCCACCATCAGGATCATTATTTATAATTTTAATTAATTTTATAGAATTAGTAGTCAAATCGACTGTGTAAATTTTACTGGGTTTAAAAGCCATAGCAGTGCTAACATACATTTTCTTATCATTATTTATTACAACCATGCTGCGTATGGTTTTATCAAAACCAGTTATACTATCAACAATAGAATTCGTATAAATATCAACGATATAGATCTTACTTCCAGTGATGTCCCCTACATATAAATAATAGCCTAAATCCGTTTTGTTTGCCATAGTAAAATTAATTGTCGTATCAGAGGATATCTCTAGCGTATAGAGTTTTTGTGGTTTGATTATTGGCTTGGTAAGCTTAGAATTAGTTATCAGTACTTCAAACTTGGGGTTTTCTTTTACTTCGCACTTCGTACTGAAGGATGTATTTGAACTTTGAAAACTTGAATAGCTTATTGTATTTCCAGGTAGAAACAAAATCTTTCTAGCAATAGACTGATTTCTACCAATTAATCGGCAAATATAAACACCATGACTAACTTTATTACCTACATTATTGGTTCCATCCCACTTAATAGTTTTGCGGTTACTAATTAAATCCTTGCCGACAGAAAAGGTTTTTACTTCTCTGCCAAGAATGTCGTAAATTTTTAATTGTAAATCTTCGTTTGGGGAAGAGCTGACTGGAATGTTAGTGTTTTCTGAAAAGGGATTGGGATAGTTTTGTCCCAATTCAAAATCCTTTGGCAGATAAAAATTCTCGTCTTTAACATCTGTAACTATATTTAATTGGTAAAAGCCAAGCGAATCGCTAAGCGTAGTATATTTTTTGCTCCAATCATTTTCATTAATAAAAGTAATGGAAGCATATTTGACAGCAGTTGAATCTGTTGAGACATTTCCTTGGACATGAAAAGTCTGTCCGGATAGCGCACCTTGGAATGATAATGAAATTAAAATGAACAGAAAGCTTGTTTCATCTTTTACAGCTATCCTGTTTGTATGTTTAAGAATAACTAATTTCACTTTGTTCCCCGTTAGCTAATTAAAACTACTTCCCACGGGATGAAAAATAAAATCTGGGAGGCTTTTTCATCTTAGGTAATTTATTCTGCAAATAACTTAATTCAAATTCGCAGTTAAGTCAATAATAATTTTTATCTTCTTTTAAAAACCCCGCACCCATTTCTGTGTGCGAGGCTAGAGGAGATATTATCGTAAACAGAAAAGCGAGCTATTTAGCCAATATCAGCTTTGTAGACGCTTTATAGTCATTTACTGCCATTGTACATATATAAACTCCGCTTGACAAATTATGCCCATCAAATGTAATTGTGTAAGTGCCGCTTTCTTTATCTTCATTTACTAACTCTGCTATTTCTCGACCTAGAATATCAAATACACTTACATTAACATGCCCTTTTTCTGTTATGCTATAGCTTATTGTTGTGTTTGGATTAAAAGGATTGGGGTAATTCTGGTGGAGACAAAAAGCATTTGGATAGCCATATTTTTTTTTATCTTCATTAATCAAGGTTGGATTATCGAAGTCAAAGAAGTCCCCAAAACTACCATACCATTTATATCCTATAGCATCCCAAATACAATATACTTTTTCATTTCTTAATAAGAAAACGGCCTTAATTTCATCTAATGAGTCATTTTCTGAAATATAGAAAGTATTGTCAATAGGATTTCTATTATCATAAAATCGTTTTATATAGATTTTTAATTTGTTATTATTTTTTTTATTCCAACTTAAAACAAAATTTCCATTCTCGGAAAAGTCTATATTTACATAACTATAGTCTATTAGACTATCTTCAGCAGATGAAATTGTTTCAACTTGAGTAAGCGGTTCGCCATTCTCGTTAAACCACTTCCATTGAAGTTCCCATGTAAGACTATCCTTTGCAATAGCCCAGGCAGCAACAAAATTTCCAGATGGATCGATTTGGGTATCATAATAAAATAAGTCATTTACAAATGAGCCTTCACTTATAGAAAAACTTGAAGCAACAGGTGTCCCATCTGAATAAAACAATCTACCCCATAACCTATATTGTTTATCAAAATTACTAACCCAGGTTATAAAAAGTTTATCACTAATTCTGGAATTAACAATTTTAGGAAGTACGCTTCTTGAAGTATCATTGTATCTATCAACTAGTAAAATATCAGGTGTTATTGGTTCACCCGTTATAGAAAAGATTCTTCCATAAATTCCGCTGTTGGTAATTGTATATGGGCCATTGCCTGACCAAATGACAAAAAAGGTAGTGTCATTAATAAAACAAACTTCAGGTGAGCCACGATGGGCATCATAATATTCTTCATTTATGAAAAAATTATTTGGATTAAGCCCACCTTCAGCAAGATTGGAAATGTTGCCTACAATTTCAGAATTAAAAAACATTAGTAATTTGAAATCTCTCCAAACAGTTACCATATAATTATTTCGGATTGCAAATTTGGGATTAGAGGTTTTTGATGTGTTACTAAATGTTTTTAAATAGGAAATGGGATTTAAGAGAGAGTCATATCTTCCGTAAATAATATCTTCTCTCCGATCTAGTACAATATGAATGTTATTATAATCATCGATTTCCATATCTCCAACGAATGCAGAATCGGAAATTATAAATTCTGGCTTGATTTGCGGGGATATTCTTATATTAAAAAATATTAAAGATGTGAATGAAAATAAGATTAGCTGTCTGATATAAGAACCCAATTTTATATATTTTATCTTCATTGGAGATCCCTCATTTCATTAGCTATTTCAAAGTTTGTTAAAGTCAATGCAAATATCAAGTTATTTTTTTGATTGAAAAATTAATTTTAGTTTCCGTTGAGGAAAAGTCAAAACATTTTGTAGGTTCTGGAGGTGGTAACATCTAAGATATATTCGAAACCCCGCACCCATTTCTGGATGCGAGGTTAGGGAGAGAGATGAAAATGAATTTACTTTTTAATTAAAATTTCAAATGAGTATTCCATTGGTACGTTGTCTCTCCGGTCTTTCATATTTCGTCCAGACCCGCCCGGACCCATTCCGGGGCCACCCGGAGGCATACCACCTGCCGGCGGACCCTGCGGCGGCATTCGTCCTTCTTCAATATCTTCCTGGCGCGGCATTCTATCAAATTCAGTTTCAATTTCACCGGTTACAAACTCAACACTAAGCTTGCTGTTTTTGTCTTTTAATAATCCGGTTGATAAGTAAGGTTTACTGCCAAATGGGATTTTTAGCTCATAGCATAAAAAACTTCCGTAGGGTTTTATTGCTGCTGCATAGGAATCACCTTTGATTGAAAATGACTTTAGTACTTTTCCTTCTTCATCAAGCACATAAAGTTCTTTTTGCTTCGATAAAAACATCTGCATCCCAGGATCCAATTCTTTCTTTTCCTGCTGATTTTGTTCATCAAGCTTTTGCTTATCTCTGTTTGGCATATTCTGCGAACGGAATTGTTCCATCATTTCTCCAGGATCTGGTTTCTCAGGAAAACGGATGCCGATTTTGTCATCACTATTTTCCGGTTCAAGCCAAACTTCTAAGCCGCCTCTCATAATTTTCATGATTTTGCTTCTGTCGTTAGTAACCATAACTAAGTACAGTGCATGTTCATCATTTTTGAAACCGAATGAAATATTTTCGTTCTTAATATTTGTTAAGTCTTGCCAGTCAGATAAATCGCCATCAACTTTTATTTCATTGTTGTTTGGCAGCGAAGTTACCTGCTGCGAACTTGAACAGCCCGAAAGAAAAACTAACGCAGTAAAAAGTGTAAGCTTCAACAAATTTTTTATTTGCATTGCGAACTCCTTAAATTTTTATTAGTTGAATGATCTTAAATTGTACACAAATGAAAGCAACCAGTATCTTCCTATTACATTGCTGCTGCTCTCTTGAGTGTAATAATCAGTTGTTTGCCTTGCAATGTTTGTATTTTGATTCAACACATCATATGCACTTAACCTCAACTCCCCGCTGTTATCACTAAATAGTTTCATTCCCACACTTGCATTTAACGTGAATGTACTAGGCTCAGAATTCTGTGAAAGTCCACCATCATATTTATGATTTAGTTCACCTTGAATTACAATTTGATTAAAAAGAAGCCAGTACAATTTTATGCGCGTGAGCTGAGTTAGATAGTCTTCATCATCTGTCTTTGAAAAACTATTACTAATTAAATTATAATAACTTGTACTGGAGATAAGAAAATCAAAATCAGTGCTGACATTGCTGGCTATAACAGCACCTAAACCATAAGTAAAAGTATTAGTATGATTTTCCAGGTTATTTATAATTCCCGGCGCACGTATATAATTGAATGAAAGATTTAAGTTTAAGTTTGAATAAATAAAATCCGCAGGTAATCCATATGAAAGAATAGATTGAGCAGAAACATAGCCATCTATATTTTGAGGAGTTGAAAGCTGCGCACCCGAACCGAGTATTATTCCATTTGCAAGCATTGTATCATTTCGCGCAATAATTGTGTTTGTGCCAATATAATTGTTTTTGTAAGTGCCGTTCAGCATCAAGAATATTGAGTGCATATTTCTAAAGTTGATAGTTGACCATCGTGCAGTTAACGAATGACCGTGTTCTTGCTTCAAATCCGGATTACCAACAGAAAGCTGAAGGGGATTTGAATTATCAAGCACATTTTGAAGCTGTGTAACTGAAGGTGCAGTATTCATCGCACGGTACATAATGTTCAAATTTTTATCTCTTGATATATTGTACCTAAACATTACCGATGGCAAAAAAGAATAAAACTTCTTGCTGAGAGTATATTCTTGCGGATAGACTTGTTCGCTCTTCAATGAAGCAGCATCATAGTTAAGATTTGAATTGATTGAGATTTTATTCTTCTTATAACGGTAACCAATTCCGAATGAAGTGTTGGAATATTTTTTTTGATATTCATTGCTTAATAGTGTATTAAACAACGAATATGATTTATCAAGCAAGGAATAGTCAAAAGTTTTTTTATCGTTTTTTTCAGTATTTCTAGAGTGCGATACATTCAGCATTAAAAAGTTATTTTCGTTAATCGGTTCGGTGTAAACAGCATTTGAAGAAATTGTTATACCGTCATTTAAAATATCCGTTTGTTGGTCAATTGTGTCTGATTCCGTATTAGCTCCGTAAAAAATGCTTTCAGAAAGCTGTTTTTTTGTGCCATCATTTTTTTTATAGGATGTATTAATTCCAACAGTGAGAGTCCTTCCTTCGGAATTGAACTTGTGCTTGTACATTAACATTGAGGATAGATTTAGTCCTTTAAGATCATAAGATGAAAAATTCTTAGATTCATTTACTTGATTATCCAAAAAACTCGTTGCAGCTTTTGAAAATGAGCTGCTTAAATTTTTTTGAACTGAAAAACTTGGGATGAATCGAATTTCATTAAGTGAGTCTATTTTGTAATCAACCCTAAGGTTAAAACGATGGTTTGTGTTTTTAGTTTCGGATAATTTATCTTCATAATACTTTTGTCCGCCGTTTGATCCGGTAAAATAATCCCTTACTAAATTTGTATTAACATCGTTATCGGTATTGTTAAAGAAATAGCTTCCACCGATTTCGGATTTATCTTCCCACATTTTATTGTAGTTAACTCCAAATCCTTTTACATCCGTAATTCCATTCTGCATTCCTAAAAACAAATTTGGCTCGCCGCCTGTTGGACCTGGTCTGTTCATCATTCCATCTCCCATACCAGCCATTCTTCCGCCTGAAGGCATTCCCCCCATAACACCAAGCATATCCATTACAGAAAAATTCTGTTCGTTTGTGTTGTTCACTTGCCCAAGTAAACTCAACCGCTGATCTTCATTAAAAATATTTACATCTCCGTTTACGTTATATTTTTCATCAGAACCATAACCAGCAAGCAGCTTACCAAAAGTACCATTCTCAATGCCCATCCTGGTTATTATGTTAATTGCTTTGCTAGTACTTCCATCATCAAAACCGCCAAACTGAGCTTGGTCTGTCTGCTGATCAAACACCTGGACTTTTTGTATTATTTCTGCTGGAATATTTTTTAGAGCTATGTTAGGATCTTCACCAAAAAATGTTTTCCCATCTACAAAAACTTTTTTAACTTCTTCACCTTGAGCTTTTACTTTGCCGTTTTCAACTTGCACTCCCGGAATTTTTACCAGCAGATCTTCAGCAACGGCATCTTTATTAACTTTGAATGCATCAGCATTGTAAACTGTTGTATCACCGCTTTGAACGGCAACGGGAACTTTATCTACAATTAGAACATCATCAAGTTTTATTTTTTGTGGAGTAAGATAAATCTCACCTAAATTAACTGATTTAGTACCAATAAGAAGATCAATACAACTAGTTTCATAGCCAAGATATTTTACACACAGCGAATATGTGCCCGGTTTTAGTTTGTCAATCTTAAAAACCCCCTTAGTGTTTGATGTAGTTCCAATGAATAAAGAATCGGGTAAATGATATAATAAAACATTGGCAGATGATAAGTGATTTTTTGTTTCCGCGTCAGAAATCTTGCCGGTAACATAAATGTTTTGAGCAAATACATTGAAGCTCAAGCTAAAGAGCAATAAGGATATTATTTTCATACGCAAGAATTAAAAACGTCTAAATAAGTAGTATTAAATTTTTATAATCTTTTATAATGAGACGATTTTAAGAAAATTATCTTGCGCGGTAAAAAGTTTTATTTGGCGGGAGGAATGGAGATTTATTTATATCAATAACAATGGTAACTAGTAAAACAGCGGTCCTACTTTTAAAACTTTGGAGAGAGAATGTATTACATATTCATTCAGTTTCAGAAAGAAAATTACCCGATTTACTTAAATAAAACTTCTGCCACTACCGGCATATGATCTGATGGATAACGTCCATCCACCATTTCATCAATTACACCATGCTGAAGCACTTCAATATCACTTGTTGTAAAGATAAAATCAATTTTATTATCCGGTTCAATTGATTGGCCAAAACCATTGAACGAAATATGCGAGCCATGATGTGTGGTTTTATTTGTAAACTGTGCATCAAACAAAATAGTAGAATTACTTTCGGTGTTTGTAATTATTTGGTAGGCTAAAGTCGAATCTTGAGTATTAAAATCGCCCATTACAATAACTGGAAAACCCTGAGCTATTTCTGAAATACGCTTCATTAAAAGTTTTGAGCTGTTATTTCTTGCTGTTTCTCCAATATGATCATAATGTGTGTTGAAAATGTAAAAATCTTTTTGAGTTTTCAAATCTCTAAGTTTTCCCCAGGTAACAATCCGCGGAAAAGCAGCATCCCACCCTTTTGATGGAACATCAGGTGTTTCCGAAAGCCAAAACGTTGACTGCTCAAATAACTTAAAACGATCTACTTTAAAGAGTATCGCAGAGAACTCACCTTTGTCAATTCCATCATTGCGTCCAACTCCAAACCATGAATATCCGTCGAGCAAATCAGTCAAGTCATTCAATTGAGGTAACAAAGCTTCTTGTACGCCTACAATTTCAGCATGATTAAAACTTATCATACTAGCGACTAAATCTTTCCTCTTGCTCCATGCATTAATTCCATCAACTTTTTCATCACCAGCATAACGAATATTGTAAGTCATTACACGGAATTGATTTCCTCTTTCTCCATTTTGTGCAAAGGCTATTGTGAGAAAAAAAGTGAGATAAAAAAATAGTATAGTAAAAGTAACTTTTGTTCGATTAGCCATTCATTTCTTCCTAAATCAATTAGTTATCTGCCAGCTTAGAAAAGTTGAGCCGCTCAAGTCCCTTCTGAATAATTGGATCTTTCATCGCATATTTCCAAATCAATCCTGTTCGATAATTTTCTATCATTATTAAAATTGGTCCTTGGTCTAATCCAAGATAATCTTTATCAAACCAATTTAACGTTGGATTGAAAGCATCTTTGAAACCATATTTCCCCCACAATCCTTTAGCTCCGTATTTCTCATACATATTTTTTAAAGCAGGTATACAAATTTCGGGCGCAAAAGGAACTGAACCGCCAGCAGCTTCTGGTGTAATTGTCCCATCTTCGCAAATAACATCACCGGGTCCAGTAGCACCTCTGCCAGCATAGCTAAAAAATCTTTTGCCATCTTTCTCAAAATCTCCAGGTCCATCGCATGCGCTAATTCCCCAAGTTAAAGAATCGAAACCAGCCCAGCCATTAGGATTATCTATACAATATTTCCAGTTAGCTAAAGTTGCCCTTCTTGAATTTTCAAAATAATCTATTTTTTTTTCTTGAAGGTATTTGTCAGCAAGTCCTCTAAAATCTATGAACATGTGCGAAAACTGGTGACCAAATAACGGAGGAAAACCCACATGAGCAAGCCCTTTATAAGGTTCAACCCACTTGTAACTGCTCAACCATTGCTGATATGATTTCTGAGGATTAGATAAATTTGTTCCGGCAGCAAGAATATAAAGATAAAGTGCTTCTGTATAACCAAACCATCCAAAATCTCCCAATCCTTCCTCAGGCCTATAACCCATTGCAACTAAATTCACATGTTCTTCATCACGGGCTTTTTGAATAATTGTCCAGTCCCAATCAACTCTGTTCACCAAACTATCTGCAAGATTTCTAATTTCTTTTTCTTTTTCAGTGTCTTTATCATAATACTGCGAGGCAAATCTTATTCCTGCTAAAAGCCACGTCGTATCAATAGTTGATAATTCACAGTTCCATTCGCGTTTTCCGGTTTTCATATTTAGGAAATGATAATAAAACCCTTTATAGCCGGTTGCATCCTTAGCTGTGCTTTGTTCAGAATTAATTAAAAAACGAAGCAGCGCAAGAGTTAAATCAGCAGCTTTTTCACGGGAAATCCAATCATGTTCAACACCAATCGCCCAAGCGGTTACACCCCATCCAACTGCGGCTATTGATGATGCCGACCAATCTTGTGTGCGATCAGGAATAAGCCCATTCTCAGGATTTACTTCATCAAGAAAAAATCTAAAAGTTTTGTATTGTAAAGTATCGAGAAATGATTCATCCGACGCTGTTAAAACAAAAGATGAATTTGATTGTTTTTTTTCTTTTGATTCACTGCATCCCAACCATAAGAACAGAATAAATACTGTTAAAAATATTTTAACAATCAAATATTTCATTGTTTTCTTGCTTTCAAATAAGTGAATTTGAGTAATTGATACATCCGCAGGAGCCGCCGATAACTAATTCAGTTGGAAGCACTTCTTTATAAAATTTGGCAGGATCAACTTCCTTGCTAATCATTTTTAAAAGATAGCTGACTGCTTTTGCTCCAAGGTCGGCTATAGGTACATGAACGGTTGTTAATCTAGGGTTAAGAAGTTTTGCAAGGTAAATATCATCGAATCCGGCAACTGCAATATCAGCCGGAATTTTTATATTTAATTCTTTAGCAGCTTCATAAGCACCAATTGCCATCATATCATTAGATATAAAAATTGCATCAGGTTTTTCAGGTGATTGAATCAGTTTCTTAAAAGCCTGATATCCGGATTTAATCTCAAAATCTCCTTGAACTTCAAAGTCTGAATTAACAGATAATTTATTTTTCATCAGAGCATCAAGATAACCATTGAATCTTTCCTTAGCATCAAAATTTTCTGCTGGACCTTTTACTATTGCAATTTTTTTGTAACCATGATCAATCAAATGTTCAACACAATTAAATGCACCTCGGTAATTATCAATTTGAAAATTTACAATATCGGTTAAATCCGGACTGCTGTTAATAAGTACAATTGGTCTTTTAGATTTTTTAAGAAAGTCAGCTACTTCTTTCTGCATTTGAGGAGCCATCAATATTACGCCGTCAACCCTTCCGCTAGCCATAAACTCAATTAAGGTTTCAACAATATTTCTCTCGCTGTGTGAACTTGATATCATAACATAACGGTTAGCTTTATAAGCTTCCTCATCAATACCATGAATTATATCCATAAAAAATTCACCAACAAGACCAGGAAGTATTACCCCTATTGTATCGGTGGTTTGGGTTGAAAGACCTCTGGCAATGGGGCTTGGTTTATAGTTTAGCTCCCTTGCAATTTTAATTATTCTTGCTCGTGTATCTTCCTTAACCAGTTCAAATTCATTGAAAGCACGAGATACAGTGGCAATTGATACTCCGGCTTTTTTGGCAACTACATTAATATTGGTTTTCATTTTCTAAAGAAATTAATAAAAGGAACTGTATACAATTACACTTGAAATAGCTTCGTCTTTTATCAAATCAAATTTACATACATTTTTTTAATGTTAATTATTCTTTTACTCCACCAAGCATTATTCCTTTAATGTAATACTTTTGAAGTACAAGAAAGACAATTAAGATAGGAATAATTGTTATCACCGAACCTGCCATCATTAGTTCAGGATCTTTTGTATGCTCACCCATTAAGTTGGCAAGTGCTACAGGTAATGTATACATAGAATTATCAGTTAGCGAAATTAACGGCCAGAGAAAATCATTCCATGTGCCCATAAAAGTGAATATGGCGAGAGTAACTAAAATTGGAACGCACAGAGGGAGAATTATCAATCTGTAAATTTGAAAATCTGTTGCCCCATCCATCCGTGCAGATTCAATCAAACTATCAGGTATTGACATCGCATACTGCCGAATAAGAAATATTCCAAAAATATTTGCTAAACCGGGAATGATAATTGCCATGTAGGTATTAATAAAGCCCATTTCTTTTAACATAAGAAAGAGAGGCAGCATTGTAACTTGTGCAGGTATGATCATTGAACTAAGCAGCAGCTTGAAAAGTTTTTCCCTGCCGGCAAACCTATACTTGGCAAAAGCATAGCCGGCCATAGAATTAAAGAATAATGAAATTACTGTAACTACAATAGATAATACCAGGCTATTTAAAAAATTTCTTGCAACATTCAATCGAGAGAATAAATTGTCAAATTGATAAAAAGTAATCTCATCAGGAAAAAATCTTGGGGGATACGTACTTGCATGTCCATCATACATAAACGATGCCGAAAGCATCCAGATGAATGGAGCAAGAGTCATTAATCCTGTTAATATTAAAAATGAGTAAAGTATTACT
The DNA here is from genome assembly GCA_013388515.1 of Ignavibacteriaceae bacterium. Taxonomy (GTDB): domain Bacteria; phylum Bacteroidota; class Ignavibacteria; order Ignavibacteriales; family Ignavibacteriaceae; genus XYD12-FULL-36-8. Next base: position 27,358 of record JACAFC010000062.1, read on the forward strand.
TTCTTAAACATAAATTTTAAGCAGAATGCTTTTGAATTTTAAGCTGAAGCATTGTTCCAGCAAAAATAATGATGAACAAAACAAATGCAATTGATGCAGAGTAACCCATGTTCCACCAGCGGAATCCTTCTTGATACATATACTGAACTACACTTAAAGTTTTATTAAGCGGTCCTCCTTGTGTCATAACATATGGTTCGGCGAATAATTGAAAGTTGCCGATCATTGTTATTATGCTAATGAAAACAGTGGTAGGTGCAAGCATCGGTAAAGTAATTTTTTTGAATTGCTGCCAGCCATTCGCTCCTTCCAAAACTGCCGCTTCATATAAATGTTCTGGAATATTTTGAAGTCCTGCAATAAAAATTATCATGTTGTAACCAAAATTTTTCCAGATGGACATGAGTATTATTGACGGCATGGCCCAAAAAGGATCTCCAAGCCAGTCAATTGGATTAATTCCGGCAAAACTTAATAGATAGTTTAGAATTCCAAAACGCGGATGATAAATGAATCTCCAAATAATGGCTACAGCAACTAAAGTAGTTACAACCGGGATAAAATATGCCAATCTGAAAATTGCTTTAAATCTTACCAGCTTTGAGTTTAGCAGAAGTGCTGCACCCAAGGATACAAATATCGACAATGGACTTGCAACCAAAACAAAATAGAAAGTATTCTTTAATGATGTCCAGAAAAGAGGATTGTTAAATAAATCGATGTAATTTTTAAGGCCAATGAACCTAAGGTTAGAATAACTACCAAGTGAGTATATATCAAAATCAGTAAAGCTGATTATGAAAGCCGAAATAACCGGAATGAAAAAGAAAACTAATATTGAAACTAAAGCTGGAGCTAAAAATAAGTACGCTGCCGAAACTCCAGTTTTGTATTTATCTAATTTTGATTCTGCATTTTTCATAATAACTCAAATTATTTATTTACTAAGCATCCATCTTCTTTTTTCGAGGATTACATTAACATCGTCATCTAGCTTTTTCAATGCTTCTTTCACTGTTAAAACATTTCGGGCTGCAAGTTCAACATACTGCTGCAGTTTTGAAAACACGATTTGTTCCCACTCAGGTATTTTGGGAGTTGCAACTACATAATTAAACTGTTCATAGAAAGCTTTCATGTATATATTATTGCTAAGAGATGAATCTTTCCATGCTTCTTTTACTGCAGGCAAATCATTTACTAAATGATAAAATTCAATTTGTGTTTCTGGTTTAGAAAGATACTCAATAAGCTTCCAAGCTTCCTTTTTGTGTTTGGACTTTTGCGATATAACCAAACTTGAACCTCCTGCAAGAGAAACACCTTTAATATTTTCATTTGGTCCAGGAAGTGCTGCTGTTGACCATTTGTCTTGAAGACTTCCCGTCATCCATTTTTTAAATTCATTAATATTCCAAGGACCGGAGATGTACATTGAAAAATATTCTTCAGCAAAAGCTTGATAGACATTTGTCACTTGCGAAACACCAAGCGGAGTTAATTTTTCTTTATAATAATTAACTAGATAAGAAAATGCTTCGGTAAATTTATCGCTGCTGAAGTTCGCATATGTATTATTATTTTTTAGGATTTCTGCTCCGTTTTGTAAACCAAATATTATAAAGTTTGCCCATTCATTAGTTGCAATAAAAATTGCATATTTCTCCTCACCCTTGTGATTGGCTTTTATCTTCTTTGAAAGTTTGTATAGCTCGTTCCAAGTTTTTGGGGGGGAAGTAAAACCAGCTTTTTCAAATACGTCTTTTCGATAAAACAACACACGTGTATCAATATACCAAGGAATTCCAAAAACTAAGCTATCCAGTACATTAGTATCCCAGATGCCACTGAAATAGTTTTCTTTATTAATGATTTTACTAGAGTGAATAAATTCGGATAATTCACTTATTCCATCCAGTTGAGCAAATTGTGGAATCCAAGTATTTCCAAGCTGAAATACATCAGGAAGATTATCGCTTGCAAAAGCCGAGATAAGTTTTTCTTGCGCAGCAGTCCACGGAGCCATTTGAACTTTAACCTTGATTCCTGGATTCTCTGCTTCAAATTTTGGAATCAACAACTTAACAAATTCACCTTCAGAACCTAAACCCCAGAAATCAATCACAATCTCTTTTGATGATTCACTGCAAGATAAATTTACGAATACAAAGAGACCAATGATTGATTTGAATAATTTCATTTTTATTATCGAACTTTCCATAAACTATCTCAATAGAATCATCTTCATAGTTTTCGTAAAATCGTTCATGGTTATTTTGTACAAGTATATACCGCTTGAGAGGTTACTCGCATCAAACTGTACTTCGTAATTGCCAGTTTGCTTTTCTTCGTTAACTAAAGTTGTGACTTCCCTCCCAAGTA
>JACAFC010000010.1 GCA_013388515.1 Ignavibacteriaceae bacterium
ATGTTCCAAAATTCACCCATTTCAACCATTTAATCAAAACGAGTTCAAACTCCTGTTTTCGGAGATAGACATCAGGCTGAAGGATATTGTATTTATCATTAGATATTAAAACACGTTTATTGTAATGTTCTTTTATCCGATTCAATTCATTCAACATTTCTTCATTTGTCATTGGCACACTCGATTTATAGAATCATCTAATACACTTTCGTACATCTTTATCATTTGATTTACACTTTGTTTCCAATCATAGCGTTGTTCCACCATATGCCTGCCATTTTTTCCCAGTATAGTTCGAAGTTCTCTATCTAAAATTAGTTTTTCGATTGCACTTGCTGCTTGTCCTATATTGCCCGCTTCAACAATATATCCAGTAATATTATCATCAACAACTTCCGGTAAACCACCAATATTTGTCACAACTACGGGTTTTTCACAAGCAGATGCCTCAAGAACTGAAACACCAAAACTTTCAGTTCCCCTTGTTAAAAACACAGCAATATCCATTAAATTAAAGTATCGTGGTACTTCACTATGCTTGATGTACCCAGTAAAATGTACATCATTTTTTAGCCCCAGATTCTCACTTAATTTTTTAAATTCAATTTCATCTTTACCTGAACCCACAATTAAAAGTCTGAGTTTTAAGTTAGGCAGTTTAGTCTTAACCATATTAAAGCTTTTAATTAATAAATCGATTCCATAGTTTTTTTCTAAGCTCTTAACTGTTCCAATTGTGATCTCGTTAAGTAGTAATTCAGATTTTTTAGATTCAGCTTTAAATAATTTTAAATCAACTCCAAAAGGAATAATCACTATTGGTTTTGAAGTGTACTCAATTAACTTTTCCCCCATTATTTTACTTGTAGAAAATATCTTGTCTGCTTTAAAAAAATTAAACTTAAGTATTAGCCGATGAATTATAGAACGATTTGGGAAACTTAATACATCAGATCCCCAAGCAGATATAAAAAATGGATGAAAATTAGAAAGAGCTCCAACTAAGCCATAACTAGAAGCATAATGTGCATGTACAATTTGAGGCATTATCTTTTTTATTAGTTGTCTAACGATAGTTATAGACTTCAAATAAATAATTTTTGATAGATGAGCTTCTGTAGAATTGAAATTTGACACACTTATCCCGGCATCAAACAACTTGATATTTGGATATCTGTCGTATAGATTTGTTACACTTGGTGAAAAGCTAAAAATGGCAACATTGTGACCTAAATCGGCTAAAGATATTGCCCATTTACTTGTGTGAGGACTATTTGCATCAGCAAGTAATAAAATCCTCATAATTTAATTTCTGAGTTTTTTGTGTACCGCATATACAAATGAATTAAAACTGAAAAACAGATCCAAAATGGCAGATCTCGAACAATCCATCCATTTGAGAGTAATCCTGTAGATTCGAAAAGAGACCGAAAAAACATTCCAACACCCATGGAGAAAATTACTGCTGCAATTGCAAAATCTTTGTTCGATCTATCTATCAATTTCATAGTCTTTATACTTATCCTTATGAAAACAAACGGTAAGTAAATTGCAATAAGAAATCCCATTAATCCCAATTCAGCGGATTTAAATAATAAAAAATTATGTGATTCACCTAAACCAGCATTTTTATATATCCATGCAATTTGTTCTTCCTCCCATGAGCCAAGCATAACAGGAATATGATTGTACATAAAATTTTTAAATTGACCAGGTCCCGTTCCTACAATAAAATTTTCCCGAATGATGTTTAGGGACATATTCCACAAAGGAAATCGGGTATTTTCAAAAATCCTATCCACACGAAAATACAAGGAAAATAATTCGGACAATGCTGGGAGAACAAATAATAAAACGGTGACAATTAAAGCTAAAGAAATTAAGTATTGTTTTAGTTTTGATCTTCGAAGAATATAAATTACGAGTGTGGTGCTAATAACAGCTGCTAAAATACCTGAACGGGAATTTGTAAGGAATAATCCAATAAATTGAATTATTAGCAATGTAATTAGTAAAAAAGATTTTATTCTATGGTTATCATCACCCTTAAGGATAAATAATAGAGTAAGTGGAATTGATACGGCAAATATTCCTCCAGCAGCAGTAACATTTTTAAATCCACCTCCCTCATGCACTATACCTTGTGCTTGTAATAGAAATATTGCCAAATCAGAGGTGAAAAAAGAATAAATAATCAATATAGCAATTATGATGGATGCACTTACAATAATTGCTATGTACTTGGATATTAATAAGTATCGCGATAAATATGAATAAAGAATATAAACTAAAATGAAAAAAAATAATTGTCTGAATGTTTCATAGAAGCCAATAATTGGTTGTTTAGATAATGCCGAAGATACTATCATGACAAGAATAACTAGAAATAAATAGCTATAAATTTCTATTGGAAGTTTGGGATAATGACTAAAAGCGATCCCATATTCTTGCAAGAAAATGTATATGAATAAAATAAATGCCGCTAAATTTATTATAATTCTAAGTGTTTCGTTTATATCACTAGTTATCACAAGTAAGCATATTAAAAAAATTAAGGCTAGGTCTTGTTTTGGTCTAATGACTGCCAGTGTAAAAACTATTAAAATTATTATTACACTCCAGTGAAATGCATTAAAGTATAAGAGAAATAGAGTGAGAATCATAAAAAGCAGAATTTGGAAAGTGTAGTTTTTTAATGAACCGAATTCGAAATACGAATTAAGCATTCTGATTTTCCAATTCTTTTACAAAGTTCATAAATGCTGTGTAAACATATTTCACATCAACTATTTTCATGCATTCATTAGATGGGCAATAAAGTCCAGCATGCGTAAAACAGTATTGTGAATCCTTTGGTGAACACTTTAAATTCTTATTTACAAATTTATGCTGTTTACCTAGTGGAACTGAAAATGTTGGATTAGTAGGACCGTAAATTGAAAAGGTTGGTTTTCCTAAAAGACTTGCAATTTGAATCGGTCCAGAATCATTAGAAATAAGTACAAAGCATTTTTTAATTTCTGTTATTAACTCATTAATCGTCGAAGTAAAACATATTCCTATTTTTTGGGCATGAATTTCACAAATTATATCGTCGGGAATTATTTTGCTCGGTGCAATAATTTCAACCTCATAATCTTTGCTTAGCTGTAATGCAAGCTGAATGTAGTTTCTGAGACCCCATTCCTTGGCATGCCAGCCTGCAAAAGGATGAATAAGTATCTTTTTATGGCTTTGCAAAAAAACTGGGAATACAGCATCTCTATCTTCAATATTTTTAGGATACGCTAAATTTGCGATATCTAAATATCTATCCACTAAGTGCGGTTTATTTCTAATGGGAATATAAATATCGTACATTGCCTTGAAATACTTTGAACTCATTCCCACTAACTTAGCTCTAGAAAAAAGAATTAAGGATGCCGAAGCGATATTTCCCGTTAAATCATAAATTTCTCCAGGCTTCTCCTGCTTAAGCGATTTCCTTGCGCTAGGTTTTGATATTCTGTTCCCAAAAATGAAATGCTTCGAGTTCAACTCCTTAAAATCTACATTCTCAATTGCAAGCTTATAAATTTCTATTGAGTCAGAAAAGGCAAAGATTACTATTCTTTTATCTTTGTTGATAGCAATTAATCTTCTAATAGCAGGAATTGTAAATACAGTATCGCCCAATTTATGCAGCGAAATAATAACTAAAGTATTCGAATTAGTTGCAGGGATTACCGAACGAATAAAATAAAGAAGCAGATTAGATAATCTTGAAATCAATGCTGCTAACAATCGATTCTTTTCTAATTTATTAATTATTTCCAATATTTGATTGTTTGTTTGTAAGTAATAATTAGAAGATGAATTTATAACAAAATTAACTTTTAAATTTAGACATTTAATTAATCACAATAAAAAATAACTCAGTTTAATCCATAAACAATTTTTACCCAAAGTAATGAAAATCCTAACAATAATAGGTGCGAGACCTCAATTTATTAAAGCTGCAATTGTTAGCAAGAAAATGAAAGAATCAAATTTTATTTCAGAAATAATTGTACATACTGGCCAGCACTTCGATCTTAACATGGATAAGATTTTTTTTGATGAATTATCAATTCCTGCTCCGAAATACAATCTAGGAATTAATTCAGTATCGCATGGGGAAATGACAGGGAGAATGATTATTGAAATTGAAAAAATAATTCTGCTGGAAAAACCAGATTTTGTGCTTGTTTATGGCGATACAAATTCAACATTAGCCGGAGCTTTAGCCGCAAAAAAATTGCATATGAAGATAATACATGTTGAGGCAGGATTAAGAAGCTTTAACATGAATATGCCTGAAGAGATTAATAGAATCCTAACTGACAGAATATCCGACATCCTTTTTTGTCCTACACAAACATCTGTAAACAATTTAGTTCAAGAAGGATATAAAAATTTTGGTTGTGAGATTGTACAAAACGGAGATGTGATGTACGATCTTGCATTATTTATGCAAAAAATGAACTCTGTAAAAGAAGATGATAAAAAGGACTCTAAGAAGTTTGTTCTTTGCACAATTCACCGAGAAGAAAGTACAGATAATATTAAAAATTTAAACTCAATCTTTAATGCATTGAATAGGATATCCAGAGAAGTGGATATTTTTTTGCCCCTTCATCCTCGAACAAAAGCTAAACTAAAAAATAATTTTAATTTAAATTTTAAAACACATGAACCTGTAGGATACTTTCAAATGGCAAACCTTCTCGCAAACTGTTCCTTAGTTATAACAGACAGCGGCGGATTACAGAAGGAAGCTTTTTTCTACAAAAAAAACTGTGTAACAATTAGAGAACAAACTGAATGGCAAGAACTTATTAATGGCGGGTTTAATATGCTTTCAGGCTATGATGAGAATGATATTTACAATTCATTTAGGGAAATGATTTCAAGAACTAACAATTTTAATGTAGACCTCTATGGTAATGGTAATGCATGTCAAATAATTGTTAATACACTCCTGCGGTACAATAGTCAAAATTCGAAGTAAAATGAGAATTCTTTTTCTAACTCAATACTTTCCACCTGAAACTGGTGCACCGCAAAATAGACTTTTCGCTTTAGCAAAAAGGCTTAAAGCTTTTGGTGCTAACGTATCAATTTTGACTGCAATGCCTAACTACCCAAAAATGGAAATCATGATTAATTACACAAATAAATTCTATGTTTCTGAAAATCTTGAGTCTCTCGATGTCCATAGGGCTTATATATTCGTTAAAAATTCCAAATCCTTAGTTTTAAGGATGTTTACCTATTTTTCATTTGTATTGAGTTCCTTGATAGTAGGCTTGTGTAAAATCAATAAGCAAGATTATATTTTTTGCGAATCTCCGCCTTTATTTTTGGGAATTTCTGCTCTAATCTTATATAAGGTTAAAAAAGCTAATTTTATTTTTAATGTTTCTGATTTATGGCCCGAAAGCGCAGAGAAGTTAGGCCTAGTTCGGAATAAATTTTTTCTTTATTTAACTAAAAAACTTGAAGAAACACTTTACAAGAATGCCTATATAATTTCAGGGCAAACCCAAGGTATAGTGAAAAATATTCAATCTAGATTTCCAGAAAAAAACGTCTACTGGTTAAAAAATGGAATGGAATCATTTGAAAACAACATTGTTGAAAATATTTCCTGGCGGGAAAAGAAAGGATTTTCACCAGATGATTTTATCGTATTGTATGCAGGCATAATTGGTTTTGCACAAGGATTGGATGTAATACTAAAAGCTGCAAAGACCCTAGTAACCCAATCAAAGATAAAATTCATTCTACTAGGTGACGGACCCGAAAAACAAAGATTGCTAGAATTAAATTCGTCACTTAATCTGCAAAATGTTTACTTCTTTGATTCTGAACCAAAATCACAAATGCCTTTCATTCTTAATTCAATAGATGCGGCAGTTGTTCCGTTGAAAAAAATTGATTTATTTAAAGGAGCCATTCCTTCTAAAATATTTGAAATTCTTTCAGCCAAAAAACCTTTGCTACTGGGTGTAGAGGGTGAAGCTGAAGAACTATTCATCAATCAAGGTAAAGCCGGTTTAAAATTCGAACCTGATAATGGTGATGATTTAGCAAATAAAATTTTAGTGTTATTTAATGATCAAGCATTGGGCAAAAACATGGGAATGCATGGTTATATATTTGTGAAAAAAAATTTTAACAATGACAGCATTGCAGAAAATTTTTGGGAATTAATTAATTCAAATTTGCACAAACTAATGAACAAAACATGAACGTCCTTCCAATAATCAATAAAATCACCCCTGCCCCAATTTGGAAAATAGGGAGCTACTTTTACCATTTATATTTGAAAAGGAAATATTTAAAAGGTAAGCGTCCTTTTACATCAGGAGAAACTTCTAAAGCTAAACAACGAAGATTGATTGAAGGATTCTTTGATAAATATATTATTGGCAAAGGATTAGATATTGGTTTTGGTGGTGATTTAATTTCACCCAATACTCAAGGTTATGATTTTGAACATGGTGATGCACAGTATTTAGAAAATATTGCTTATGAACAATATGATTTTGTTTACTCATCCCACACACTTGAGCATATGCCGGATCCTGCTACTGCATTAAAAAACTGGTTTCGAGTATTAAAAAAGAATGGATTTTTAATTATCTATATCCCTCATAGGGATTTGTATGAGAAGAAAAAAACTTTACCCTCAAGGTTCAATCCTAATCACACATATTTTTTCTTGATTGAAAAAGACGAGGAACCTGATACTCTTGGAATTCTACCGTTAATACAAAGAAATCTTAATGGTTATGAATTGATATATGCAAAGGAATGCAATTTCGGAAATACAATTACAGATCCCTTGAAACATAGTAACGGCGAGTACTCAATTGAAGTAGTATTACGAAAGTTGATTTAGAATCTTCAGCTAGTATATTTTACTAGAACTTGTTTGAGGATTAAAAATTCACTAGGCTTTATAATAATAATATTTATCGCGTATAGTACAATAAACAACCCGCTAAGAATAATCTCGCCTATTCCAGAAGTTGTGTGCAAGTAGTTTTTAACTAATACTATTACAATGTAGCATAAGCCAGCATTTACAAAATAAAATATCGCTCCGTTTATTAACTTCCGACCTATTTTAAGATTTACGTTTTTTGCTACTAAAAAATAACAGCTTATACTTAATAAAATGTAGGATATAGATGTTGAGAAAGCTAATCCATTCTGCTTGTACAACTCTACTAAATAATAATTGGCAATAATCTTCAGGATAAATATCCCGATAGATATTTTAAGCAAACCGTTTACTAATCCAGCACCATAAACCACTTTATTTATAATTGCATAGGAGGAATAAAATATTAAACTTAAAGAATACCATTTTAAAATCTGGAAAGTCATTACCGTATCGTCCGAGCTGTAATTTCCTCGTTGATAAAATAGTCTGATAATTGTCTCACCAAAAAAAATAAATACAAATGTTATTGGAATAAAAAGCAATATGTTAACTTGTAAACCAGATAAATATTGAGATTTGCTAGAACTTATATCTTTTTCGGTAAAAGAGTGTGTTATTCTTGGGAATAAAGCTGTTGAGAGGGCAAAGGAGATTATTGAAATTGGTAAGGAGTATAGTACTGTAGCATAATTTAGTGCAGCTAAACCACCAGAGTCAACACTTCCATAAAAATATCTATCAATAATGTTGTACAACTGATTTACAAATTCAACGATAATGATTATGGCTAAAGTCTTGTTTACATTGCTCAATTCAATCGGCTTTGGAAATATTATTTTGGGAGCTAAATAGTTTCTTCCCTTCATTGAGAATAACAAATAAATGAATTGAGCTATGGTTCCGAGAAGGTAGCCGATAGGAATTGTAAAAATTCCTATCGACTTGGTAAAAAGCAGCACAAGTACAATAATCAAAATATTCTGAAATAATGTAGAATATGCCGGGACTTTAAAGTTGTATTCCGCTTGAAAGTAAGAAGATAAAATTGAATAGCAAGCATTAATTGGCACAGTAAAAAGGAATATTTGGAAAATTGTTAGTGCAGTAGTATAAATTGATTGGCTGGGGCTTGTTAAATATAATCTAATTAGTGGTGATGAGAACACAAAAAGTAATAAGCTTAAAAAGAAACTTAAAATTAAAAAAAGCCAGAAGCTTTCAGAAAGAAATTTAGAAGCATGATCTTTTCCTTGAAAAAGCTTTTTATTATAAATTGGAATGAAATAGTTCTGTGCCAGATAGAAAACTGATGTGTTAATGGTAATAGGAAGAACGGCTCCAATCAAATAAATATCAAAATTTGTTTGGAGCCCAAAATTATTAGCGTAAATAATTTCCCTTAGAAAGCCAAAGCCTTTAGATACTAAACCAATGCCTGTTATTAAAATCGAAGCGCCAGCAATGGTTGAGGCAAAATTTTTAGACATTTTAAGATGAAGAAATTGCCTTCTTGAAAAAGTCGATAGTTATCTTTAATCCTTCTGTTCTAGAAACCTTTGGTTCCCAACCCAATATTTTTTTTGCCTTTGTTATATCAGTCTGTCTTACCTTAGGATCATCTTCAGGTAAATCACCAAATGACAATTTACTTTTAGAACCTGTTAGTTTTACAACTTCTTCAGCAAATTGTCTAATAGTTATTTCCTCAGGGTTGCCAATATTCACCGGATAATTTTCGGATGACATTAGCAATCTGAATATTCCATCTATTAAATCCGAGACATAACAAAAACTTCTTGTTTGTGAACCATCACCAAAAACTGAAATTGGTTCTCCTCGAAGAGCTTGCCCAACAAACGCAGGCAAAGCTCTGCCATCATCCAACCTCATCCGTGGTCCAAATGTGTTGAATATTCTGACAATTCTAGTTTCAACTCCATGATAACGATTATAAGCCATTGTCATTGCTTCAGCAAAACGTTTAGCCTCATCATATACACCTCGAGGACCAATAGGATTAACATTTCCCCAATAATCTTCACTTTGAGGATGAATAGTGGGATCTCCGTAAACTTCTGAAGTAGAGGCAAGAAGAAATCTAGCTTTTTTTTCCTTTGCTAAACCTAAAACTTTATGCGTACCAAGCGAACCTACTTTCAAAGTTTGAATTGGAAATTTTAAATAATCAATGGGACTTGCTGGAGAAGCAAAATGCAAAATGTAATCTATTTTATCCGGAACATAAACATAGTTTGTTACATCATGCTTAAAAAAGAGGAAATCTTCATTGCCAAATAAATGAGATATATTTTCAATATTTCCTGTTAAAAGGTTATCAATACAAATAACTCGCAATCCTTCTTTTATAAGTCTATCACATAGATGGGAGCCTAAAAATCCAGCCCCCCCAGTTACAATTGCAGTCTGTTTATGCATTAGCCGATCCTTTGGGTTGTTTATTTTTAAAGTTGATTAATTTCATTTCGTTCATTATAAAAATAAGTGACATTAAAATAAAAACAATAATTGCGATAATTGCGGTGGAGTAAAACAATCGAGGGCTTGAGGCTTTTACCGATGGAATAGCTTCATCAAGAACTTCAATAGTTGGTAAATCTCTATTTTCTTGAATTCTCTCTTTAAAGTACTGTTGCTGTAACAGCATATAAACTTCACTCTGAATTTTTACATCCCGAACAAGATTGGCCAGCTCTCTACCAATTTCGGGTACATCTTTAAAGGCAACAAGATAATCCTGGTTACCCATTTCCATTTTGCTGTACTGATTTCGTAGCTCAGCTAATCTGCTTTTAAGCGTTACGAGTGTTCTGCTGTCTGCCTGTAAATTTGGTTGAAGTAAACCTAATTCAATTTCAGTTTTTATTATATCAGTTTTTAATTCAGCAGCGGCGTCAATGGCTGCTTTTACTTGTTCTGGTAGAGATACAGTTTTATTCCGCATTTGAAAACGCATAAGTGCAGTTTCTGCAGAATCAAGCTGCCTTTTAGTTTCTTGTAATTGAGTTTCAATATAGATTCTTGCACGTTTTGCTTTTGAGGTTAGTTTTTCCCGATTTATAACATCTAAAGCTTCCACATATGAATTTGATAGACGTGCCGACATTTTTCTAATAGAATCTTTTTGATCGCCAAAAATCGGAAAATAAGACGTAGCAGTTGTTACACTTAAAGTTATTATTCCTTCTTTGTTAAGGTCTAAATTTAAATTTTTTGAAAGTTTATTTGCTGCATCAATTTCACTGCTAGCACCAAGAAATCTAACTAAATCATTTTTCCGAACTACATGTAAAGCTGCAGACCTGCTTTTAAGCATTTCCATATATAGTTGAGAATTCGCATTGGATAAACCCCCAGTTACTAAATTTGACAGATCTTCACCACCCAGCAGCCCGCTTAACCCGCCCATTTGATTGTGCTTTTCAGGCGGCAATATTGTAACAGGTGAATTATATGAAACGGGGTAAACAAAAAGTAAAAAAACAAAAACAAAAAGAGTAACGAACAAAGTTACTTTAAGAATTGGTGTTCGATAGAAAATTATAGTGTTTATTAAATCGTGATAACTCATATTCTCACCTTGTTGCAACAATAACTGCTACTGTTGCTGCAATTACTGCTGCAATTTGTCCAAGTACTTGTAATGTGGTTGTAAAAACTTCCCAAAATTTTGGACCAGGAGGATTTTCAGGTATCCAAATTGTATCACCTGGATCAATGGATTCCACATCTTCATCCTCAACCCATTCACCAGTATTAGATTTAATTACTCTAACATCACCTTCAATTGCACGCCAGCCGAAGCCGCCAGCAATTCTAATATAATCTTCCACTGAATAATTTGGGTCATAAACAACTTTACCAGGGTTTACAACTTGTCCTAGCAACGTAACATAACTTTTAGCCTCAGGAACTGAAATTGTGTCACCTCGTCGGAGAATAATGTCCTCCTTTAAATTATTTTTAAGGAATAGCTCTTCAAAGTCCACCACAACTTTTCCCTTTCTTTCACGTGAACGTGCTTTTAGGTAATCATATTCATCATCACTCATATCAGATCGCGGAATGAGTTTTAATCTTTCAAATTCAGGGTCAACGTCTATTTCACCAGTAGTTCTAAATAAGTAGGCATCCTTAATTGAAGCATTCTCCTTAAATCCTCCAGCCGAATAAATAACATGAGATAATTTTGTTTTGCCTTCCTCAATTTTGTATAGCCCAGGATACTTTACCCAACCTTTAATATATATAAAACGATCCACAAAATAGTCGGAGAGAGTTCGAATAATAACATGATCTTTTAATTTTAACTGAGGCTTTTTTTGTAAAATTTCATTTGCAGTATAGTATGTGCTTTTTTGAGTTTTACCATCTTCATCAAATCTAACTAATTCAATTGAATCTAATCGTGCATTATAATAAAAACCCCCGGCAAGTTTTAGTAAGTCCGCTATATTTTCGCCCTCGACAAGTTCATAAGTGCCGGGAAATTTAACCGCTCCAGAAATAGTTACAATTTTATCTGCTTTATCAACAAAAACAACATCACCATCATTTAGCAGTGGATTATTAGCTCGATCGCCGTATCTTAAGAAGGTTAAAAAATCATAATATTTAACATCCCCATTTAGATCTTTTACTCGAATATTTCTGAAACTGGAAGTAGAATTCAGACCTTCACTTACCAGAAATAAATCAATCAATTTGGCATTACTTTCAAGCACAGCTGCCACTGGTTTTTGTACATCGCCAACAAGAAACACTTTTATTTTTTTTAGAGCGCCAAGTGAAATATAAATGTCAACATTTTTAAAATTCTTCTCCAGTACAAGCCTAATTTTATCCTTAGCTTGGGCAAGAGTTAAACCACTTAAGTTTATTCCGCCTACTTTAGGTATGTAAAGCCAGTTTTCTGAATTAACAAAAAGATTATGTGTTATTTCCTCTATACCGCTTATGGAAATGAATATGTTCTCTCCTGGACCTATTTTATATAGAGTTGCGTCGATAGAAGTTTCTTTAATATTCCAATTCTTTAAAGCCCTTAATGAATCCGCAGAAGTATAAAACAATCTCTCAGTGTAGTTGGGACCGTTTTGCCCAAATGATAAACTAGAGTGAATGAATGAAAAAACTATAATTAATGAGAAAATTGAATTACTCATACTGCTATTACATTTAAATAATCTAACAGATATTATTTTAGAATGAATTCTATAAAAATTGATAAATAAAGTTATTAAATAATCATACATCTTCAAATTTTGAGGTTAATTTTCCTTAATACCATTACTGAAACAAGAAAACTTATAATTGGTCCTAAAATTAAAAGTAAAAGAAGTAGATTATTCGATGGTTGAAAATTGAACGGAAGCGAGGTAATTAAGGAACTGCCCAGAAATAATTTAATCACTATCAAGGATATACTGCTGGCTAGAAAGCCGGTAATAATCTCATTTATTATGATGGGCATTTTAATAGTTGAAAGTGTTGCCCCAACTAATTTCATTGTTTCAAGTTCATCGTGCTTTAAGGATATAACTAGTTTGATCGTACTATAGGTTATATAAACAGAAATTAAAACAAGAATAATAGTTATAATAAAAATGTACATCTGCATTCTTTTTAGTGTTTCAATTAGTTTTTTTAAGGTTTCATGCTCAAATAACAAATCATCAATTCCAGCAATAGTTAAAATGTCTTTAGTAATTACTCTAATTGAATCTTCACTCACATATTCTGACTTTAACTTTAGATTTAGAGAAGCTGGTAAAGGATTGTAATCAAGAACTCTCCTAAAATCCTCTCCGGTCTCTTTTATAAATGTTTCTGCAGCTTCTTCCTTATTTACATAACCTAACGAAGCCGTATATGTCTTGTAACTCAATTTATGTTGAATGTCAGATATATAATTAGTGGAAAGTGAGTCATTTAAAAAAATATTGATTATAAATTTTTCTTTTATATTTTTTTCGATTTGATATGAAAACAAAATCGAATACAGCGAGGCGGCAATAAGCAGGATTGAGATACTTAATGAAAGCAGAGAAAGTATGAATGAGGTTTTTGCCCTTAAAAAAATTTTTAGTGCTTCTTTAATTCCAAAAAACAACATCAATCTCGCTCGTTTAGAAATTTGATTCATCAATCCACTTAACAATAGCCCATTTTTCGGAAACTGGATCTTTACGTAAAGTGAGATTCACTCTCCCATTAATCCTTACAACATCTGTAGGGTTGAAGGTAATTGTAAGGTTGAATGCTCTTACAATGATCGCACTTAATGAATCTCTAGAATCTAAAACTTCATTGTTCCAAATTAAATCTAGTCTCTGAGAATTTTGAAAAAGACCATATGTAGTTTTCAAATCTTCATCCCTTCCCCAAGAAACATCGACTCCTTGGTCATAATCCCGATAAGTAAAAATAAAATCTCCGGCGACTAGTTCCCCATAAATTGATGTATCTTTGAATACATATGCATATTGAAAATTCTGGAATACTCCTTCGACGGTTTTCAAATCCGAAATTGTGGATGTACTGCCGGACTCGGAAGTATCCAATGCTGGTGCAAAAGGATTTTTACAGCCTAAAGCACTAAGCAAGAGAATTAAATGTATTTTAAATACAAAATTAATATGATCTACCTTTCAACTCACTCCAACTTGGAAAGTTAGTGCCTTTAATATCGCGCCAAAGATAAATGCTCCACACAAACCGAGAATCTCGGATTAATTCAAGTATCATTTCTCCTTGATAAACTGAAGGATATGTATCATCGTTAATTTGTGTTGATAAGCTATACGATGCAATGTAAGTAAGACTATCCCCATGAACACTGGTAGAAGTGTTAGATAACGATAATATAATAGGAACATCTTCAGAAATTTTTGCTTTAAGATTACTCAAGTATTGAGACTCATTTCTTTTGCCCCAATTCTCTCCAAGAGCCGGAAATTGTGACAATGCTTCACTTGAGGGCGAGAATATAAATACTTTTTCCGTAAATGATGAGTCTGCAAGACATGATAAATAGTTTTCTATATCCTTGTCTTTTAAGGAATTAATAAAATTAGATATCAGAATTTCCGGAGTAAAAGCTGTTTGATAATCAGACCTTGGTGCTTCGGGCGGTTCAGCTTCACGTGTATTAAAAAGATCACATCCTATTAAATTAAAACTGAGAATAAGAAATACTAGCTTTTTCATTTAACAGTATTACTAAATAATTCCTTGTGATTTCATCTACTCAGAATTTTTTCCTATTTAGCTGCTGCAAGATTCTAAAAACGAAAGCTGCTTGATTATTCAATATTTATTCTTCCTATGACGGCACGCCCAATAGTTGCTTCATCGGCAAATTCCAAATCACCGCCAATTGGAATTCCTCTTGCTATACGCGTTACTTTTACATTCAAAGGTTTAATAAGTTTTGCTAAATACAATGAAGTAGCTTCACCTTCAGTATCCGGATTCAGGGCAAGTATTATTTCTTTAATTTCTTCAGATTCAAATCTTTTTAGTAACTCTCTAATGTGTAATGTTTCTGGCCCAATTCCCGAAAGTGGAGAAAGCACCCCGCCTAAAATATGATAACAACCTTGGTATTCATTAGTTTTTTCAATAGCAATTACATCACTTGCTTCTTCCACAACACAAATTGTAGAATGATCCCGCTTTTGATTTTGGCAAATGTCACACAGCTCAGCAACGGAAATGTTAAAACAGCGGCTGCAAAATCTAAGCTTTGTCTTCAAGTTATGTAAAGCTGTTATAAGTTTTTCAACCGAGTCTATTTCACTTTTCAAGAGGTGTATTGCTAATCTTTGAGCCGTTTTCCTCCCAATACTTGGTAATTTACTCAACTCATCTATTGCAATTTGCAGAGGTTCAGCTATTTGCACTTTTATAACCCAGGGATATTTAATCCAGGAGGAATCATTCCTTTAGTTACTTTAGCAAGTTCTTCCTCAGCCATTTTTGACGCTGAATGGATTGCCTTATTTACCGCTGCAACTATTAAATCTTCGAGAATTTCTTTTTCTTCAGATTTTATAACTTGAGGATCGATTTCGAGAGAAACCAATTCCCTATTACCATTGGCAGTAACTTTAACCATTCCACCGCCAGATTCTTCAGTTACACTCAAATTCACTAATTCACTTTGCACTTTTTGCATTTCGGCTTGCATTTTTTGAACTTGTTTCAGCATGCCTTGAACACCGCCTTTTAACAAATTTCCTCCTTTACTCTTATTCTTTATATGCTAATTATTTTTATTTTTGTACAAATATAATATATAGAAGTAAAATTCTTAAATCTAATTATTTACGATAGACTAAATCGTTAGTTTTATTCATATTCAATTGTGTGGATTTAATGATAACTAAATACGGATATAATACACTTGGAATAATTACCATTGCTGTTTTTCTGCTGATAATATTAAGTTTTTTTGTACAAAATAGTTATGTAAAGATACTGCTTATCGTTCTACCAGTTATCATACTTCTTTTTACAATAAATTTTTTCCGTGACCCAGATAGAGTTATCCCTAAAGAGGATAACGTTGTTGTATCGCCTGCAGACGGGAAAGTAATTATCATAAAAGACTTTCAAGATAAAAATTTCATTAATGGACCAGCGAAGCAGATTTCGATCTTCATGTCACCATTAAATGTTCATGTGAATAGAATTCCAATTAACGGAAAAGTTACCTACCTTAAATACCATGAAGGTGATTACATAATGGCTTTTGAAGATAAAGCATCTGAAAGAAATGAAAGATCGGAATTTGGAATTGAAAGCCAGTATGGGAAAGTTTTTTTTACTCAAGTTGCTGGATTTGTCGCCAGAAGAATTGTTTATGAAATCAAATTAGGCGATTCAGTTCAAATTGGGAAAAGATTTGGAATGATTAAATTTGGAAGTCGAGTTGACGTTATTGTATCAGATCAATGGAAAACTAAAGTACAAATGAATCAAAATGTTAAAGCTGGTGAAACAATTTTGTTCGAGCATCCAACCAGATAATGGCTAAGCTTCGTTTCACACCTTCAATAATCCCAAACTTATTCACAGCCATGAATATGTTTTGTGGATTTTTATCGATAATCAATACTAGTCAGCAAAAGTATTTTTATGCCGCCTGGTTAATAATTATTGCAGCAATATTTGATGCTTTAGATGGATTTATGGCCAGATTAACAAAGTCATCAAGTGAACTTGGTGTTGAATTAGACTCTTTATCCGATGTGGTAAGTTTTGGCACTGCACCGGCTTTTTTAATCTACTCTATTTATCTTTTTCAATATGAAGTTTTGGGAATATTAATTAGTTCTCTGCTTTTAATTGCTGGCGGATTCCGACTTGCGAGATTTAATGTCCAGTTGGTAGGTTTTGACAAAAAATTCTTCAAAGGGCTGCCCATACCAACAGCAGCTATTGTATTAATTTCATTTATATTAACGTTTTACAATACAACAACCGGTTTTTCTGAGTTTCATTCGAAATTTATAATACCTATTGTAATTATCCTATCCTTGCTGATGGTAAGTAAAGTTAAATATGATACTATTCCCTCGCTCTCAATAAAAGGATTTAAAGCTAATCCATTAGCATCAACTTTTGCGCTTTTAGCAATTTTACTTCTAATAATTACAAGAGGGCAAGCTCTTTTTTACATTTTTGTTTTCATACTCGTATTTGGTATTTTTCGTCATGTGTACTACTTTGCAAAACAGAAATCAAAATAATTTTTTTTAGAAAAATGTTTAAAGTTAAGGTATTTATTAAGCGCCGCCCCTCTATATTAGATCCACAAGGTAAAGCAGTTGAAAAGGGTGCAGAGTTATTAGGATTAACTAACATTAAAAATACAAGAATCGGTAAGTTTATTGAGTTTAATGTAGATACAAACAATAGGATTGATGCTGAGAAAGAAGTGAATGACTATTGTAAAAAACTGCTTGCAAATCCGATTATGGAAGACTTTGAATTCTCCCTCGAAGAAGTGAAATGAAACCCAAATTCGGTGTAGTTGTTTTTCCAGGCTCAAACTGCGATTATGATGCATTTTATGTATTGAAAAAAATTCTAAACCTAGAAACTGAATTCCTTTGGCATAAAGAATCAAATTTAAAGAACTGTGACGCTGTCGTACTTCCAGGTGGATTTTCTTATGGAGACTATCTCAGAACCGGAGCCATAGCAAGGTTTTCTCCAATTATGGATAAAGTAATTAACTTTGCAGAAAAAGGCGGATATGTTTTAGGCATTTGTAACGGCTTTCAGATCTTGCTTGAAGCTGGATTATTACCGGGTTGTATGCTGAAGAATAATTCCCTCAAATTTGTCTGCAAGGATGTTTATCTTTCAATAAAGAATAAGAATTCAATTTTTACCAGGGATTGTGAAAATACAACAACATTAAAAATTCCTGTGGCACATGGCGATGGTAATTACTTTGTTGATGAAATAACACTGAAATCTCTCGAGGACAATAATCAGATAGTATTTCAATATGCTTCTAAAGAAGGAGAAATCAGCGAAAAGTACAACCCTAACGGTTCTGTTAAAAATATCGCAGGAATAATAAACAAAAATGGAAATGTTCTTGGTATGATGCCGCATCCTGAGAGATGCAGCAGCAGCATCTTAGGTAAAACTGATGGGGCCTTAATCTTTAAATCATTAGCAAATAACATTTTTAAATGAGGTAATATATGTTTGGTAATTTAGGCGCAACAGAAATTATTCTTATTGTTTTAGTAATACTACTGCTTTTTGGTGCTAAGAAGATACCCGAACTTGCTCGTGGAATAGGTAAAGGAATGAGTGAATTTAAAAAGGGATTGAAGGATGTCGAGGATGAGATTAAAAACCCGGACAAAAGTAATGGTGATAAAAAATAATCAGCAGTAATATCTATATCATTAATAATTTTTCATACAAAAAAAATTTTCCTTGCTCACGTATAAGAACCATTCTGAGAAGCTGCATCTTATTAAAGAAGGTGTTGTATCATTAAAATCTAATGTAGAATATTTTATTGATACCATCATTAAAAATTCTCATCTAAATGCATTTAATCATGTATTCGCAGATGAATCACTTCAACAAGCACAAGTTATTCAAGAAAAGATAAAAAATGGCAGCCATGGCAAACTTGCTGGATGTGTAATTGCCGTTAAAGATGTACTTCATTTAAAAGGTGAGTTAACGACATGCTCTTCAAATATTCTCAGGAATTTCAAATCCATTTATACAGCTACTGCTGTTCAAAAACTGATTGATGAAGATGCAATTATCATCGGCAAAACAAATTGTGATGAGTTTGCCATGGGTTCATCTAATGAAAACTCCGCTTTTGGTTTTGTGCGTAATCCAGTAGATATTGATAGAGTGCCTGGAGGTTCCAGCGGTGGCTCAGCAGCTGCTGTAGCAGCTGGATTATGCGATGTGTCTCTTGGGACTGACACCGGTGGTTCAATTCGGCAGCCTGCAGCATTTTGCGGAGTTATTGGTGTAAAACCTACCTATGGCAGGGTTTCAAGATATGGACTAACCGCTTTTGCTTCATCGTTTGATTCAATCGGTCCATTCTCAAATAATTTATATGATGCCGCTCTGGTTTTGGAAGTAATTGCTGGTAAAGATGATAATGACTCAACGAGCTCGGATTTTCAGGTTCCACCATATTCAAAAGAATTAATCCACACAAAGGAAATTAAAATTGGCATACCTAAAGAATATTTTGGTGAAGGATTGCAGCACGATATTCGAGCTGCAATTGAAAAAATTATTTCCAAACTGAAAGCCGATGAATTTGAAGTAATTGAATTATCTCTCCCCCACACTGAGTTTACCATTGCAGCTTACTATCTGCTAACTACTGCTGAAGCTTCATCAAACTTAGCAAGGTATGATGGAACCAGATACGGCTACAGAACAGAAAATTTCGATTCACTTCTTAGTATGTATAAAAAAACTCGTTCAGAAGGATTTGGAAAAGAAGTTAAGCGGAGAATTATGCTTGGAACATACGTGCTTTCTGCTGGATATTATGATGCTTATTACCGTAAAGCACAAAAAGTCCGCAGACTGATAAAAAATGATTTTGATGAAGCCTTTAAAAAGGTTGATGTGATAATTACTCCAACAACTCCTACAACAGCATTTAAAATTGGTGAAAAATCTAATGACCCGCTTCAAATGTATCTTAGTGATATCTATACCAC
>JACAFC010000069.1 GCA_013388515.1 Ignavibacteriaceae bacterium
CAATTGATTCAACAAAAATAACTTTCAATACTTCACCAATAAGCGGCGATTCTTTGATGACAGTTAGAATGCAAGTTTCGCTGAATGAAACTTTTGCAACATCAGTCATTGATACTATGGTTCATTGGAAGAATATCTACAAAGCTAATGCAAGCTATGACCCAATTGATTTAAATGCTGGAATCGATTTAACGAAACTTTCGTTTCCAGCATCCCGTTTTAGCAATGGTCAGTTGTATTACTATAGAGTTAAATATAGAGATCATAATGTAAAATGGTCTAACTGGTCAAATGCAACGGCATTTAACTTTGTAACGGGTGTTGAGGAAGATGTTATGCCTTATGTTTACAATTTAGAACAAAACTATCCTAATCCTTTCAATCCTTCCACTCAGATAAGTTTTTCTATTGCTGATGCTGGGCAGTATTCATTAAAAGTTTTTAATATATTAGGACAAGAAATAAAAACTTTGGTGATTAGGTATTTGCAGCCTGGAAACTATAATGCAAATTTCGATGCAAAGGGATTATCGTCAGGAATTTATATTTATCAGTTAAGTGGAAATAATAAAGTACTAACTAAAAAGATGATGTTGATTCGATAACTTTTTAAAAAATGTGGCTTATTGTTTTAATAAGCCGCACTTATTTTTTTAATAGTAAATATGTTCATTAAGCAAAAGACAACAAATAAAAAGTGTGAAGCTGAGCACTTTGAAAATTTAATTCTATGGCATCTGAATTGCGTAGGTATTTATATCAGCTAGGATAATTTAAATATTGTAGGAAATAAATAGCTATACAAAACTTATCATTTCTTAACAGGAGGAGATATGAAAAAGATTATCAGTTTCGCTAGCTGTGTCTTAGTTTTACTATTCGTATTACTTATTTATCCATTCATATCTGCCCAAACTAGTTGGCTATCTTTCAACACTTCTAACTCAAAAACAACTTCAGTTCAATTATTAAGTTTTGATACTGAAAGTGCAGTAGTGGAAATTACACTGTCAGGTTTGGAAGTTGAACAAAAAGTTGAATTTAATGGTGTAAAAAGCTCAAATATTATTGTAAAGAATTCGTCAGTTTCAAATGAATGGGATAAAATGTATGCCAGTTCAATACTGAATTACAATTATATAAGACCTTCATTAAGTATTGATCCAGATATAACTTTTACTGAAGGATTAAAAGCAGATGACGAATATGATTATTTAATAATTACACTTGATAAATTTTATTATGATATTAAAAGATTCGCTGATTGGAAAATTAGAAAAGGTTTAAAAACCAAAGTTAAAAAGCTGAGTGAAATCGGAGGCAACAACTGGAACAACATTGAGAATTATATTGATGCGGAATATGCCAATAATATTAAATATTCATTACTTGTTGGAGATGTTAATGAATTGCAAATGGTTTATCATGGCTATCCAGCGGCAAGTGATATTCGTTATGGGGATACAGACGATAATCTATCACAGACTCTTATTGAGATACCTATCGGGCGAATAACCCAAAAAAAACAATATATTAATTATCAACTTGTTGAAGATATAAATTATATTATTGATAAAGAAATTAACTATGAAGTAAATTCACCTTCCTCAAGTTTTGTAAAAAAAGTTTTATTAGTTTCGTCTGATGATAATTATACTTATAACCTTACAAGCGATTCTATAAGAACCTATACATATATTAATCCTCCAACATTTATTAAAGCCTATGGATCAGAGGGTGCAACTAATTCTGATGTTAACAACCACATTAATAACGGGCTTGGAGTTGTAAATTATAGAGGTCATGGTGGGCCTGCAGGTTGGGATGAATGGCATTTAAATGAAACTTATGCGACTCCTCACGCTTATTTATTAAATAATTCAACATGGAACCCAGTAGTTTTTTCTATCACTTGCTTAACTTCAAAGCTAATTGTAGAAGATGAAACTCTGGCGGAAGCGTTTGTAAAAACAACTTATGGAGCTTCTGCATTTCTTGGTGCTTGCGAAAATACTGATAATGCCATGAACGGTATTTTTGATAGAATATTATTTAAAACTATCTATGATAATAATATTTATAATATCGGGAATAACTTAATTTCAGTAATTAACAATAGCCAAGTAACACATGGTGATAAATTCTTTTATTTATGGCTAGGTGAACCTTCTTTAGAATTATGGACGGACTCTCCTCAGCAATTTACAAATTTAACAGTTACGGATAATGGTAGCAGTTTAACAATTAACACCGGAGTTTCGGGCAGCGATATTTGTGTTTCAAGCACAAATTCTGGTTCATATTATTATTCAGTAATTCATAATACTTCGTCTTATACTTTTAATACCTCCGTTAGACCTTTGTACATTACAGTTACAAAGCATAATTATGTTCCATACACTGCAATAACAGGCGGATTTATAAACACAGATGAATATTGGATGGGTAATTTAAAAATACTTGGGTCTTTAGTCCTCTCCAGCGGTAAGGCATTGAAAATTGGAAATGGTTCCCCACAAGTACAAGGTTCCTTTTCTATTCAGCAAGGAGCAAAATTATTTTTCAGAAAAGGTTCATCATTGATTGTGAATGGTTCGTTGACAGCGCAAGGAATATCGACCAACAAAATTACTTTTGACTTGTTCGATGATCCAGGTGATCCAAGCGATAAGTGGAATGGAATTGTATTTAATTCCGGTTCAAATGGCATTGTTGAATACTGTAATATAAAAAATGCTACAACTGGTGTTACATGCTATTATACTTTACCAAATATTAGATACAATACAATCTCAAACAACTCAACGGGGATTTCGGTATATAATATTGGGACTCCTTCAAATGAAATTTCTTTTAACACTATTCAGAATAATTCTTCAAGAGGAATTAATCTTTCCTATGCATCGTCTAAAATTTATAGCAACACAATAACTAATAATAATTCTTGCGGTATTTATTGTTATTACTCCAGTCCCTATTTATACGGAAATACAATATATGGACACGCATCGGGTCTGACATGTATTTCATATAGCTCTGCTTTTTTAGTGCCATGGAACGCCTATGGTTACTATTGGGGTCGCGGTTATAATATAATTCGCGATAATACTTATTATGAAATTAATGCTGCCTATTGGAGTAATTTATATTTGGGCAGCTCACCATACGGCGGTTATAACAGCATATATGATGGAACATCAAGTCTTGAAATGTATGCTGCATATAATTGCAATATTATGGCAGAAATAAATTGGTGGGGTACTAATCCTAACTTTTCAATTTATCAGTCGACATTTGATTATGATCCCCATCTTACATCGCCCCCCAATGGTTCACAAAGTAATAATTCTGGCAGCAATATTTTAACTAAAGCATCCACTGATAATTCAGAATTGGAAAAAGCATACTTGCTTCAGTTAGAAGGTAAATTTGAAGAGGCTATTTCAATCTATGATCATTATATTTCAAGTAATACTAACGATCCAAAAGCTGCTTACGCTTTGTTAAGGGTTGAGGAGTGTTTCAGGTTATCTGGTAAGAAAGAATTCATCAATTATCTTGATAATGAAATTAGAAATAAAGCATTAGAGAATACCGATTTAGATGCAGTCAGCTTAGAATTAAAAAATAAGTACCTGGTTGAAGATAAAAAATTCCAGGAAGCAGTAAATAATTTCAATTTACTTTCAGCAAAATATCAAACCAATCCCTTTGTTGAAAAATTCTCACTATTCAATGCTGGTTTCATTTACCTCAAATACCTGGATGATTACAAAAGTGCTGAAGAAAAGTTTAGCATGCTAA
This sequence comes from Ignavibacteriaceae bacterium, assembly GCA_013388515.1. GTDB lineage: Bacteria > Bacteroidota > Ignavibacteria > Ignavibacteriales > Ignavibacteriaceae > XYD12-FULL-36-8. Next base: position 3,805 of record JACAFC010000069.1, read on the forward strand.
GTGCAAAATATCCAAACGATGCTTTAGTAGCTGAAATAAAATATCTTTTAGTAGAAGATGAATCGACTAGTGATGGAGGATCACCTCAACCCAAATTATCGAGTAGCAAATTAAATCAATCTTCTAGCTATGAGTTGCAGCAAAATTACCCCAATCCATTTAATCCGAATACAAAGATTCATTTCTCAATTGCTAAAGAAGGACTATATACACTAAGAATATTTAATATTCTTGGTCAAGAAGTTAAAACCTTTTTTGATGAATATCTTAACCCTGGAAGTTATGACTTTGATTATAATGCAGGTGCATTACCGTCTGGTGTATATATTTACCAATTAACCGGTAATAAGATTGTAATGTCAAAGAAAATGATGTTAATAAGGTAGGAGATGACATTATGAAAACGATATTAATTCATCTTCTTGGTGAGATAATTCTATTCAGCAGTCTGCTGATTGTATCAACATTTTCACAAAACACATTTATTAAAACCTATCCAGGCATTGCTGGTGTTGGACATTCCATAATTCAGACTGCAGACAGCGGTTATGCAGTTTTTGGTCATACATCCCAAAATCAAGCAGTATTTGTGAAAACTGATAAAAACGGCGACACTTTATGTGTTAAGCATTATGGCAATGAACATGAATATCCAGCTTTTGCATATAAAATTAAGGAGACTCTTGATGGAGGTTACTTCTTAGGTTACGGAAATACACTAATTAAAACCGAAAATAACGGAGCAATAATTTGGACCTATGATTTTAATCTTGGAGATATTATAGATATAGATGTAACTCTGGACACTTGTGTAGCTATTTCTGGTTCAATGTATCAAAAACCAGCAGATACGCTTTATTATTTTTATGTATCCAAAATTGATAATAGTGGCCAAGTTTTATGGTTAAGAAATTACATACCCTTGATATACTCTATTCCATTTGTCAAAGATGTTCAAGCAACTTATGATAGCGGATTTATTATTCTTGCTGATTTGTGGCCCTCCGGGGGATATTTTCAGGTCCTAAAAACCGACATGAATGGTGATACTATGTGGTCAAAAATGATAGGTGGATTCCGGAACGTAGGAAATTCTATTGTTGAAACAAATGATAGCAGTTATTTTATTACAGCCTTTTGGACTGAGAAACCTTGCGAATATTGTGAACTGTTCATACACACTTGGGCGTTAAAATTAGATAAAAATGGTGATACTATTTGGACTAAGAAATATATTTTTGATATTGAGGATGGATCAAGCATTGGCAAACAAACTAAAGATGGTGCATATTTTCTTACCGGATATAAATATACGATTGAAACAACAAGACATTTATTTGTCGGAAAATTGAATGGGATTGGTGATACAGTTTGGACAAAAACGCTTTTAGATAAAAACTTTATCGATTCGAAAGGATATGATATTGTTGAAACTTTCGATGGCGGTTATGCTGTAACCGGTTCAGTAACATACAGTAATGATCAAAAAGATATGTTGCTGCTTAAGTTAGATAAGGATGGTAATATAACGTCAGTTAATGATAAGGAAAGGGACTTAGTACCCCAGGTCTTTTCACTTCAACAAAACTATCCAAACCCATTTAATCCTATAACAACCATAAATTACCAGCTACCAAAGGAAAGTTATGTTACATTAAGAGTTTTTGATGTTCTGGGAAATCAAATTGCTGAATTGGTGAATGGCTATCAGAGTGCTGGAAATTATGAAGTTAATTTCCCTTCAATTAATTTGAAGTTAGCAAGCGGTACATACTTTTTCAGAATTCAGGCAAATGACTTTGTTCAAACTAAAAAAATGACCCTCTTGAAATAAACTCGGTAGCAAAAACCTGTTCATAGAGCGGCTTATTATTTTAATAAGCCGCTCTTATTACTTTAATAAGCAGGCAAGTCACTTCTAGAAAATAACCTTCCTTTTTCAACCGCAAATAAAATTAATGTAATCAGTCATTCTGGTATCATAATTGTCTAAGTTAAATGATTTCACTCATATTTCTCAATAATATCTATCGTTTAATAAGGCATGGCCATAAGCAAGCTTATGCATTTTGGTTCAATTGTTAATCTGACATGTTCAGTCGCAGTGTCATTTCTTCTATTTTCAGTTGGATTTTCCCAGGTTGCCACTCTTGAAACTTCATTAAGCTTGAAGGAAGTTGATGGAATTACTATCCCATTTCAAAATGGATTTGCACTTCCATCTTTTGAGAAACAAAATAGAAAAATTCTTGATTTAGCTGGTACTTGGAGAAAAGAAAGACGACCTGCAAACAACACTATTACTATGAATAAACGTGATGCAACTGGTTATGCTAATTTGATCTCAGAGTCAGGTGGACGTCATCTTTCGGATTATGATGACTCAGGCTGGCAAAACAAAAACATCCCAAGTGTTGAAAATGAGATGCGTACCTATCCAACAATTCCTGAATATTTCAGTGATGGTGTATGGTATCGTAGGTCATTTGAAGTTGATGCATCTGATTCTGGAAAATTTGTTAAACTTATTTTTATTGCTGTAAACTATATTGCAGATGTTTGGGTTAATGGAGTTTATTTGGGATATCACGAAGGTGGATATACACCTTTTGCTTTTGATGTTTCTTCCGTGCTTAATTATGGTGGTTCAAATGTTATTGCAGTACGGGTTGATTTAATTGCATGGGGTGAAAGAAATGATGTTATACCATTCCAGTGGGCAGATTGGTTTGATTATGCGGGAATTATTCATGATGTTTATTTGGAATTTTCTTCTCCTGCGTCAATTATACGGAATGATATAATTCCTCTAAATCTGGATGGTGACGTTCAATCAACTGTGGTATTAAATAATATCGATTTAACTTCAAAAAATCTTGATGTTAAGATCCAAGTTTTTGAAGCAAACATCGACACGAACAACATTAAATCGGAATTACCTTACCAATTAGCCGGAACTGAAGTTTCAATATCTGGTGTCAGCCAAGCTACTATTTCTGTACCTTCTGATTCCTCTGCGGTTTGGAGAACAAATATAAAAATTGACAATCCCAAATTGTGGACACCTAAACAGCCAAATCTTTACATCATGAAAGTTACCCTGAAAGAGGGAGAAGAGATTGTTGATGAATTTAGTACGCAGTTCGGAGTTAGAACAGTTAGCACAGCCGGCAATAAATTCTTACTGAATAACAGAGTTGTATTCCTAACCGGTGCAGCCAGGCATGAAGATCATCCGGATTACGGAAGAGCGGTTACTAAAGAAGTTATTTATAATGATTTGAAGATTATTAAAAACTTAAATATTAATTTTCTGCGAACAGCACATTATCCAAATCATCCATATACCTATTTGATTTTGGACAGACTTGGTATTACAGCAATGCAGGAAGTTCCTATTTGGCAAATGGATCAATCAACTCCATGGCAAATTCAGAACAACACCAGAAAACTTCATCTTCAGATGTTCAGAGAAATGGTGTTTAAGGATTACAATCGTCCTTCTGTTATATTATGGAGTACATCAAACGAATGTCATGAAGAAACTAACAGAATAATTTATAATCAAATGCTTGTAGATGATTTAAGAAACAATTATGATGATCACCGCTTGGTTTCTCAATCTTCTGCTGCAGATAATCCTGGGGCTGCTGATATTACCAATGGTCCATTAGATGTTGCTGGCTGGACAATGTACTTCGGTATATTTCATGGTTCAACTTATTTCACCGGGACGTACAATTTCCTAAATCAGGCAAAAACAAATTTCCCAAATAAACCATTAATTGATACTGAGTTTGGTTACTGGTCAAATCTTAATGGATCTGAACAGCAAAAGCAAGTTGATGTTTTCAATAATACTTTTTTAGCTTTTAAGCAGCATGCGGCACTAACCGCCGTTGGTGGTATAAATGTAAATGGTTCTCTTATGGCTTGCACATGGTGGTGTGTATTCGATTGGTATCGTATGAGTTCAAGTTTACAAACTATGGGGCTTTATGAAATGGATAGAACAACTGCCAAACCTGTTGCTACAACTTTAAAAAGTGCATACTTACCTTATTATTTAATGGATGGAGTTTTAACCAATACTAAAAATGATGATCAATCGATTCCAGAAAAATTCGAGTTGATGCAAAACTACCCAAACCCATTCAACCCAAGCACAAGAATCAGTTGGCAGTCGCCAGTCGACAGTCATCAAAAAATTAAAGTATTTGATGTTTTGGGAAATGAAGTAGCAACTATACTTGATGAAAATAGACCCGCTGGAAGTTATGAAGTAGAATTTAATGGTTCTGGATTGACATCAGGTGTTTATTTCTATCAGCTAAAAGCCGGTACACAAGTTAGTACGAAAAAGTTCGTATTACTTAGGTAAGGTTATGTATCAACAATAAATAATTTTACATCAAATTAAAGTTAAATAAAAATAAACCTGAATTAATTTTTTTAACCATTAAAGTAATGATTCTGTTCTTTAGAATTGGAAATTTTAAAAGCTGCATTTGCACAAATAATGGTTATTCTAAATTTTACTTTTGGGTAAAAATGAATAAAGTCATTAAAGTGCTTATAGTAATTACTGCCTTAACAGCTGGCTGTGAAGAAATAATAACAGAAGGTGGAATTGAGCCAACGATCAACTTCCAGGAAGGAACAATCGAGGGCATAAAAACCGGTGATGATACAACTACTGTATTACAAAAATTAGGAAGGCCGGATTGGATTAGATCAGGAGATGTCGATGGATTCTATTATGAATATGCAGATAGAAGACAACTCACCCAAGAAATGATTTCAGTTTTTTTTATGAATAGAGATTATAACCATTTCCCTGGCGATTATAGAGTAGCTGTTATAAATGTGCTCAATAATTATGATGGAAAATCAAAAGAAGGGATACGTATTGGCACTCTCAAATATATTGTAGTTAAAAAACTTGGTAACCCAGATTTAGTGCAGCCTGATTATAATTACGAACACTATTATTTTATTAGATCAGATTCACTTATAAATGTGGCATCATTTTTATACGATGAAAATTTTAAAATTAAAATAATCTCCATTTTCACAAGAAATAATTAGAGGAGTTATTATAAATTCCTATATGCTGTTCATTATTGGCTTTTTTAGCTCGTTTTTGTTAACGAACTCATCATTTGCACAAAGTAACGAGACAATCAAAAATAACTTGTTGAATAATATAAGAACGGCTAACCTTTTGGTCGAGGCGAGGGTTATCTCGAAGATATCCCAGAATGATGATCATAATTATGATTTCGAGCAGGTTAAATTTTTAGTACTGAGGAAGTTAGAAGGGAAATCAAATCATGAGTACATTACTCTGGATTATTATTTGAATTCCTTCGATGACCAACTATTTATTAAACCAGATTTTGAATTAGGTAAAGAATACATTTTGGTTCTAATTCAGTGCGATGATGGTAAAATTTTTCTACCTGGTGGAAACTTAAGCAGGTTCCGTATAGAAGAGAACAAAATTAATCAAACAAAAATGACAAAGATAGATTTTTTACTTTTGCTGCAAAGGATACGCAATTATGAGAATTCATTAACGGACATCGATTCGCTCTGTGATTTAATTGATGAGATACCTGGAGAAGAAAAACTTGATGGTGAGTTTGTAATTGTGCATCCGGATTTTAAGAATAAACCCAAAGGAGAAGAACCACTACTAACTTTTGAATTAAACCATTTAGGTGCTAAGGATAAAGATGGTGTTCAATTATCATTTGAGCAAGTTCGCACAGCACTACTTAACGCGATTTCTGCATGGAATTCCGTTTCATGTTCGTATCCTGTTTTTAGTATATCTGGTACACCCTACACTGGTTCAGGGCAGGGTGGCGATAACAGATCTACAATTACTTTCGAACATTGGCAAGGCTTACCTAATGGAAGAGGGTTTTCAATGGGAGAAGGTCAAATTAATGAGTATGATATAGTTTTTAATAGCGAACTAAGATGGAATACTGAAACTACATATCCCATTAGTTACCCTACTTATGCTGCACCAATTTACCCTCCGTATCAGTACTTTCCGACAATTGGACCGGGAGACCTGCAGGATGTTGCGACCCATGAATTTGGTCATGCAGTGGGTTTAGATCATGTTTTAAAATCTGAATATACTATGTATACAACCCAATATCAGGATGATCTTTGGTGGGAAAAGACATATCGTAGATCTTTAAATGCTGGTGATATAGCTGGCAAAATTTACATGGATCCAGATTTTTCTGTATCAGCAGCCCAACCTTGTCCTAAAATGTTATTAGCAAACCAGAACTACGAACCTCTCTCAATTAGTGGTACTTTAACCGTGCCAGCGAATTGTTACCTAGAAATTGAGCCTTTAATAGGTTTCGATTCCCACGGGGATCCTATTCTATTGGGAAGGGAGCTTCAATTTTCGCCTAACGCATCATTAACTATTAATGGTACATTAAATGCTATAG
>JACAFC010000101.1 GCA_013388515.1 Ignavibacteriaceae bacterium
AATTTTCAAAATTTTAGGTCAAGAAATTTCGTGGCGGGACTCGATTTTAATTCTCGGAGGGTTATTTCTTCTGGCGAAAAGTACTCATGAAATTCATAATAAATTGGAAGGCGAAGAAGGCAAAAAATCCTCTAAAGCTATCCCTTCATTCAATGCAGTAATTATCCAAATTATGCTATTAGACATAGTCTTTTCACTTGATTCTGTAATTACTGCAGTAGGTATGGTTGACAAGCTGGCGGTGATGATTGTCGCCGTGGTTATTGCCGTTATTTTTATGATGTGGTTTTCTGGCAGGATAAGTGATTTTGTTGAAGATCATCCAACCATCAAAATGCTTGCACTTAGCTTCCTTTTATTAATTGGCGTTACCTTAATTGCCGAAGGATTAGATCAACATATTCCTAAGGGTTACATCTACTTTGCAATGGCATTCTCAGTTTTCGTTGAAATGTTGAATTTAAAAATGCGAAACAAGCATACTAAACCTGTTGAATTGAGACACCCATACGTTGAGGATTCTAAAAAATAAGAGTTGTTTATAATGCCTAAAAATCCTAAAAAAATAGAGATAGAGAGAAAATTCCTTGTTAAAAATAATTTGTGGCGTAAGGATGCACGAGGAATTATTTTTTGGCAAGGTTATCTTAGCACAGATAGCCTGCGAACAGTTCGAATTCGACTTGAAGGCAAAGTTGGAAAAATTACTATTAAGGGGAAAAAAAGGGGAATTACTGGGGATGAATTTGAGTATGACATACCTGCAAATGACGCAAAATATCTATTAAAGAAACTATGTATCCAACCAACCATCAAAAAAAAAAGATACAAAGTTCCGCATGGATCGCTTGTCTGGGATGTTGATGTATTTCAGGGAATGAATAAAGGATTAGTTATAGCTGAAATCGAGCTAAAAAAAGCTAATCAAAAAATTGAGTTGCCTAATTGGATTGGTAAAGAAGTTACAAATGATAAAAGATTTAGAAATGCTAATCTAGTAACCAATCCTTATTTCAAATGGAAAAAAGACTTAGTTTTATAACTCATTTGTTCAATTAATTTCCTTACTGATCCATTACAAATGGTAATCCTTCATGCTAAGATTTATTACAGCTCTAATTATTGAAAAATTACCTAGATAAGACTAAGTTAATGACGGAAGAAAAAGATTTCCAAGTTACCAGCTCGATCAAGTGCTGCTATAAGACTACTTTATAAAAGACAAAATAATTATTTAAACAAACCATTAAAAACCAATATAAAAAGGAAACAAAAATGTATTTAATTATTGCTTTACTCGTAATATTCATTTTTTTCATTGGAATTAGAATTGTTCGACCAACTCATAGAGGTTTAGTTGAACGGCTTGGCAAGTACCATAAATTTGCAAACCCCGGCTTTAACTGGATAATTCCAGTAATTGATAAAATGTATAGGGTTAATATCACCGAACAGATGGTTGACGCAGAGCCCCAAGAAATAATCACGAACGATAATTTGAATGCGGTGGTGGATGCTCAAGTTTATTTCAAAGTTAAAGATGACGAGAATAGTGTTAAAAACTCACAGTATAATGTTAACAATGTAAACTACCAAATTGTAAACCTCGCTCGTACAACTCTAAGAAATATAATTGGTACGCTTACTTTAAAATCTGCAAACAGTGAACGTGGCAGAATAAATACAGAGCTTCATAAAATTCTTATTGAGGAAACGACTACTTGGGGAATAGATATTGTTCGAACAGAATTGAAGCAAATTGATCCGCCAAAAGATGTTCAGGATACTATGAACAAAATTGTTAAAGCCGAAAACGAAAAAATTGCTGCTGTAGATTATGCAACAGCTGTTGAAACTACTGCCGATGGAGAAAAAAGAGCCGCAATTAAAAAAGCTGAAGGAATAAAACAAGCTAACATCTTACGCGCTGAAGGTGAAGCCGAAGCTATCAGATTAGTGAATGAAGCAGCAAATAAATATTTTATTGGTAATGCACAACTGTTAAAACAGCTTGAAACAGTACAAAATTCACTACAGAATAACACGAAAGTAGTCGTTCCGGGAAATGCAGAATTAGTAAATGTTATTGGTGATTTGGCTGGAGTATTACCTACAAAAAAATAATATTTTATTGGTTAAAGGGCAGTCCAGGTGATTGCCCTAAATTTCAATTTAACCCGCTTCAATTTTTAGTTTTTTTCTTTTTCTCAAAAATGCTATCTGGAATTCCACCATTAACTTTATAATTGGAATAAGTTACATAAACTTTTCCGGTTGTTGTTGGTTTATCATCTTTCTTTTTTTGCTTTTCTCTATTACTCAGATCACCATTAAAGCCTCGAGGTATATTCATTCTGTCAACGTTAAATGAAAATATCATCATACTTGGTAAAGGAAAATCTAAATTTCTGTGTTCATATTTTAATTCAATTAATAAAGTACCTTTGGTTTTTGTGGTCGTCTCAATTTTTCTTATAAAATATTTTGATTCATCAACCCACACGGTTGATAAAATAACATCATTTGCTTCGCCTAAGGGGATAATTTTTATAACAGCTGTTTCGAATTTATCAATGGTATCTTGCCTCTCATAAAATGCAGTGTGTTTTGATTTTAATATGTTCGTCGGAGTATAGTCAAACCCTTCGCGAGGAAGCATAGCAAAAGTTTCGGATTCAAAATGCATTTTATCAGGTTGTTTGAAGAAAATCTTTGCTTTAGTGTTTGGTACTTTAACAAAATCCACATCTACTTTAATGCTAATGTTTACTTCATAATCCTTAATTTTATTAAATGCATCTACTACCTTTTTGAGTATTAAATCTGGATTTTTTGTTATTGAATAGCCAGGTGCTGAAATTGCAAGTACAAAAATTAAAAGCTTAATAAATAATTTTATCAGATTCATTTTTAATTAACTATTTAAATATGTTGTTAACTCAAAATATCTTTTCTATAAAAGATGTAAACTGTGATAGTAAAAAAGAAGATAACATGTCCAGCTAAAACAGCAACTGATTTAATTACATCCTGAACTTCGATCGGGTCATCAAAAAAGTAATGCCATGACTGCATGTAATTTGTAAATAAGTAAGGCCTGATGGTTTGGAAAAATTCAACATTAAAAGCCGAAATAATTACAAACACAATAATTATTGCCATTGTAGATACAATGGGACCTATTGCATTTTCTACTAAAGAAGAGAATAAGAAGGCGAGAGAGAGAACAACAGTCATGCTTAATGCGGCAAACCCATATGCTGCTACAAAACGCCATAAAACATCATTTCTTGCCAATATCAAAATATTTACATTTTTGATGACAATTAATTCACCTACTCCGAACATTAATATTCCCACTCCTAAACTTATAACAGCCATCCAAAGCACTAAAAGATTTGTATAAATTAATCCAGCAAAAAATTTTGAAGTAACAATTTTTAAGCGAGATACCGGTCTAGTAACTAAAATTCTGTATGTGCCTGCTGTGGCTTCACCTGCTAGTAAATCCCCAGCTACCAAAGTAATTAAGAAGGGGATATGAATTACTAATGCATTTAGAATTGTGTAAGAAATTAAGTATCCATTCAATAAATTCCCCACAAAAACAAATGACTGCTGAAGATCTCTTGTCATAAAATTTATCCCCTTTTCTCCTTCAACTATCATTGCAATTTGAATAATAGAAATAAGAGCTGCTACTGCAATAAAGCCGATGTATGTGCGCCATTTACTAAATATTTTATAAAGTTCAATCTTTACAAGTGTTAATATCATATAGATTTTTCAGTTATTTGCAGGAAATATTCCTCGAGAGAACGTGTAGGGATTATTGCACTTACAGAAATATTATTTTGAACCAAATGTTTATTAAGGTCAGGTATCTCATCATTTTTTAATAAGAATACCATTCTGTTCTTTGTTTCAGAGTTTAATTTATCCATCCACTTAGTGTTAATAATTAATTCGCGTGCTTTGGCTGCATCCTCAACTTCAAAAGAAACTTTCAACTCGTTTTTATTCAATAATTCTTGAACACTCCCCTCAACCTGTGCTGTTCCTTTATTAATAATTATCATCCTATCGGCAACCATTTCCACTTCATAAAGAATATGCGAGGAAAGGAAAATTGTCTTTTTTCTATCTCTACTTAGATGAATTATCAAATCTCTAATTTCTTTCATCCCCTGAGGGTCTAAGCCCGTGGTTGGCTCATCAAGAATAATTAATTCGGGATCGTGAAGAAGGGCCTGGGCAATACCTAAACGCTGTTTCATCCCATGCGAAAATGTTTTTACTTTACTCTTAAATCTCTTTTCCAACCCGACTAATTCCAAAACTTCCATAATTCTTTTTTTGGATATTTCAACTCCGGATATTTGACCAAGTATTTCTAAATTTTTATATGCGGATAAAAAGCCATAAAAATCTGGCTTTTCAACTATTCCCCCTACTTTTCTTAATATTTCTACTCGAGATTCTTTTAGTGATTTACCAAAGATTAATATTTCTCCCTTTGTCGGAGATATTAAAGTAAGCAGCATTCTAATTGTTGTGCTTTTACCAGCTCCATTTGGACCTAAAAAACC
>JACAFC010000023.1 GCA_013388515.1 Ignavibacteriaceae bacterium
GTATACTTGCAGTAGATAATAATTGGCTTCATCATTGTAAGCTGGATTATTTTCTTCATTAAGAACTGCAAGCAATTCAGTTTTTGCTTCAGAATATTTTTTTTCTTCATAAAGAATTCTGCCCAAGAATATTCTTGATGATACTGCTTGTGAACTGCCGGGTTTATCTTGTGCAATAACCTGAAAATTTTGTCGCGCTTTTTCGAAATTTTTTAATGTAAAACTTGAGCTGCCGCTAAGGTATATTAAATCATATTTATATTCACTGCTGGGATATTTAATTATGAAACTATCAACTTCCGCTACTACTTTGCTGAAAGCTTCACCATTGTATAAATTGACTATTCGAGTGTAGTACGCACTTTCAACTGAAAAATTAATTGCATCAGCAACCTCTGCATAACCATCAGCATAAAACTCAAATTCATCAGCAGCTTTTAGATACATTTTTTCATTCTGATATGTCTCGGCAATTTTATACTGCATTTTTGCCTGCAGGTCTTTTTTGTTAAAGTTTTCATCAATTGCTTTTTGGTAAACATATCTTGCAGAATCAATTCCCTTTTCATGTAGCGTGTAATCCGCCATTTTGATGTAAGAAACTTCAATTAAAGAAGGAAGTAAGGTGTATTGTGTAACGGCTTTTTGATAGCTCTGCATCGCATTAATATAATCACCCTTTTCACGATATGCATCTCCTATCTTCACTTGTGATTTTGCTACCAATTCAAGGATTGATTCGTTTGTTTCCCTGCCGGCAGTAGCTTCAAAAATTTGTCTTTCTTTAACTGCTTTAAGCTGCACTTTCTCCCATTCTTGCTGCTTAAATGATTCGGGTTTGAATTTATCCTGTAACTCAACCCAGAATGAAATTGATTTATCAAAATTACCTTGATCAAAATTATTTTGTCCTAGTTGGTAAATTGAAGAAGCTAGATAATCAGTTTGAGGATATTTCTGTATTAATTCTATAAAAGCTTGATTGCTTTTTTCAATATCATTCAGTTCCCTATATGCCCATCCAATATCATAAAGTGCTATTTCAGCTTTTGGACTCCAAGCATATTTATCTGAAAGTTTTCGGGCTTCTCTTATGGCTTGAATGTAATCATTTGAGCGGTAATACAAATCATATATTTGAAATTGAGCTAATGCTGCTAATTTCTGCTCATCTTTTCTTTCCTCCACTAACCTGAAAATGCTTATAGCTTCATCACGTTTACCCAAACTTTTTAAAGCATTGGCTTTTTGATAGTAAGCAGCAGCAACAACGCTAACAATATACTCCCCGCTTAACAGATCAACTTTAACACTATCCTCATTCAGAAAATCGCTTTGTGTATTAATAATTACATCATACTGTTCAATTGCTTTGGGGAAATTACTTGAAGCATAAAAATTCTGTCCCGCGGTAAATGCTTTCTGAAGTTCCTTTGGTGTAGGAATAAAATAGCTGGCAATTGCTGCACTAATAATTATAATAATTTTCCAAATCATAACTTAGCTAATCATTACTAACTTAAAATCCAGCGTAAATAGAAAAGAAGAAAGTCGATTCCTGATTACCTTTTGAACTATCTTCTGCTCGCAGGAAGTTGATATCAGTATATTTATATCCGAAATCAAATACTACATTATAACCGGCGTATTGCGTTTTATTAGATAACGAAAAAGCAACAATTGCACGATCTTGACTGTCTTCACCATCCATGTAATTGCGAATTTTGTATTTGAAGAAATCACCAGCTAATGAAAAACCTTGCAGACCAAAACGCAAATCTGTATTCTCAGTTAGTCTATAATCAACTCTTATAATTGGTATAACTTCTTGTGTATGCTGCTGAATTTCAGTTACAGAATTTCTCTGACGGTCTTCAGAAAGTTTTACAATTTTTTCTGTTCTAATTTTAAACTGCGGGCTTACTTTTAAAGCATCGTTGAAAAACCGGAATGTGTAGTCAATTTTATTTACTATTCCCCAAAAGATTACGCGACCAGGTACTTGGTCTCCCAAGAGCCTTACTTCAGTTGGAGTGAGAAAGGCGTTATCTCGTAATCCAATAGAGAATTGTTTATTCAACTCTACCCGAATATTGTTTTCAATATTAAGGTTTTTTATCTGGGTATATTTTGTTCCTACATAAAATGAATTTACTAATGAATTTCTGTAATTGAGCGGGTCAACTACATAATCGGGATACGGATCTCTGGTTGTTATTACTCCTTTAAAAAGATAAAGATCGTTTGGAATATTATCCCGTGCTTGTTTCATAACATAATAGAGCCGCAGTTCACCAAACTTTGGGGTTGATGTAAAATACCCTGCTTTAAGATAATTTATATCGTTTCTGCCTCCGCGGGCAATTGCTTCTTCATAAATTTTACCTACTCCAACGCTTAATCCATCAAAAACATCAAGACTGCTAAAAACATGATAACCATCAATGTCTGGTTCATAAGGATAATCCGGTAAAATATCATTTTCCTGTTCGTCAATAATTCCGTTGTTATTCCAATCGTCACCGTAATCAAAAGTTGGAGGATCAGCATAGTAGGTTAAAAAATCTTCTGAGTAGTCAGGAATTCCATTTGCATTCCTATCATCATCAGGAATACCATCGTTATCTCTATCTTTACCAGGAAAAATTCCCGCATCTGGTCTACGCACGATATCACCAAGACTTCTCAATTCATTTGTATTTTGCCTGTAACCTAGTTTAAAGTAATCTCCATTTTTATTTATGATGTCATTATTTCGATTATAAATATCCGTAGAAACAACTTGGTAATGATAAAAACCATCTTCCCACCTATCATCATCATCATTATCATCAACTAAGGGATAAAAAGCACCGCCAGGAAATAAGACTACTCTATCCGGTGCGTAGTTTGCATCATATCCTAAAAAATCTGCATAAGGTTCGCCAGTAGATGCACGAGGATTAGGGATTAAGTCGGAAGTTGGAGATGAATAATAACTATTCTCAAGAACATAGGTATTAAGCCAGGTTGTATATGTAGGTGTAATTTGATATCGTTCTCCGCCAAAGGTTAATCTTCCCAACTTCTTTTTTCCTTTAATGTACCAAGCACGGCCTTTACTTTCGAAACGGCTGCCTGATAACAATGGATATTTCATGAATTCAACACTCTCGTTAAACTCGCCTTCAATATCAAATCCTTCCCACTTAAATTGAAAATTCAGTCCATAAACCGACATACCAGTGGTTAAACCATAATTTACCACAACAACTTTCTTATTACTTCCATCACGGACATTACCATCTGCTCGTGCACGGGTAAAAAACGGCGTTGGTATACCAAGCACGTCTATATTAGCATGAGATACAAACCTTGCATCGTTTGTGTAGGTATCCAGCACGTTAACATAATCTTGAGCTGTTTCAATTTTATAATCATTTGCAACAGTAACATGAAACTGTACGGACTCTGTGCCCGGAGGAATTAGAAACCCATATGTCAAACTTTCTGTGGAACTGCTTGGTACTCGAAAAGGATAAACATACTTTGCAGGATTTTCAGCAAAGGTATTTCTATAGTTAATTAAGCGGGTAAAACTCGTAGTATCCTGTCCACGAAATATTCCTTTGTCGCTAATATCAAACCCTTTATTTGCGCCTTCAAGTTTGTAACGCAATATCCAATACTGTATTGGCTGATTTAACTGTGTAGATGCATCTGACGGGTTAGTATTATAAATATTTACTAAAGGTCTTGGCTGACCATTAATATAAATTGTTGGTGGAGCAAATACGATAGGACCAGAATTATCTCCCGGAGATTCATCACTTATTCTAAGAAATATTACACGAGGTATTACATTAGAAACCACACCCTTAAGCGAAGATTCTTTACTATCAATGCTGCTTCTTCTTTGATGTTGATTAACATAAGTTACGCCAAGCGATAAAATATCGCCAATGTCAGTTTCAAAATGTCCGCCAAAAAGATATTGAGTCCAATCTCTAATTCTTCTTACTCCGTCAATATATATATTTTGATCAAAACGGAACCGAATCGGGTCAGATATTCTCGATGCAACAATTGTCCCCCTATATTTGGGAGTTCCAGCATCCCATCTGATGCCATTAAAACGTGCACGATTTAATGTAAGAGAAGTGAATTTGGTTCGAATTGCATCGCCAACCATTAATCGGTTTTCGAATCCGCTGTAAGAATCGTTTGCTATAACTAAATTATTAAAATAATTCTGGTAGTAACGAGATTTTATTAGGTCACTATTGCCAGATGGAATTTCTGATGCTGTTTGCTGCTTCTGAACTTCGGATAGTTCGTAAACAGTTGTACCTTCAACTAAAAAATTGCCAAAATTATCGAAGAACTTTTTTCGTAAAAAAGTTGAGCTGTAATTCTCATAATTTCTCCCGGAATAATTCAAGTATGTTGTTGCTTGTTTTCCTTTATTCGAAATGAACTGAGAATAACTTTGTATGGTGATTGCTAATAAAAATAGAATTAGTAAGTAGTAGCGAATTTTAGTCAACACTACCTCCGGTAACTGGATTAAAAATTAAAATTATAATTAAGAGAGATTTTATGACTTCCACCAACATTCTGAAGAACTAATGGAAAAACATAAGCATAGTCAATTCTGATATCATTAATGTATAAACCAAAACCTCCATTGATTCCTCTTTGGCTGTAAAGATCACTTCCGATGATGCCATCGTAACCTACCCGAAGAAGAAAAGAGGTGTTCAACCCAAGTACTTCATGCCTAAGACCAAGAAATTCTGCTCCGGTTTTAATTTTTGTAGTATTATCATACTTTACAATATCTAAAGCAATAATGTAGTTGTAGATGTTAGATACGAATGCAAAACCCAAGCCCAAGGACATGGGTAGATTCGCATCTGCACTTCCGTTATTGGCTATGCTTGGCTGTGTAATATTTTGAACTGAAATCCCAACTTGAAGGTCTGAATTATCCAATAAATTTGAAAAAGTATAATGTGCCCCAGCATCAAATGTAAACCCGAAATATGAAAGTGCTGATTCTCCAGGTGCTGCTTCAGCAGACCATCGCAATAATTTTAAACTGCCTCCAATTGCAAGATTTTCGTAAACTTTTCTTGCATAACTGAAGATAAAAGTATTTTCCTGCCATAAATCCGAGTTTAGAAATGATCCTCCAATTCCAAACTCCCCAATAATTTCCCATGGCACAACTGCGCTGAGTGAGATGTAGTTGATATTATCATCCTCAATTCCAGGGTATAAATTTGAATATGTTGAAGATAAACTAAGATTTTTTATTCTATGTATTCCCGCCGGATTATAAAAAATGGAATAAGGAGCATCGGCAACTGCAATATTTGCACCTCCCATTGATACTACACGAGCACTATTTCCCAGATCATCAAATCCACCGGCAAACAAGTTAGAATTGATTACACATGCAGAAAAAAGAATAATAAATTTCTTCACGCTGAACCTTTAATTCAATATGATACAACAATTGTTTTGGTAATATTTTCTCCGCCGTTATCACTATCTATGATAATTTGGAATAGATACAATCCCGGTCGAACAAGTTTTCCATCATTATCTCTTCCATCCCAAGTAACACCATTATCAGAAATAAAAGCATAAGCACCGGTTTTACTATTGTACAAGTCTTTGATCAATCTGCCCGTTAAATCGTATATCTTGATGCTAAGATCTCTAAGTGCATCCCCTATTTGCCCTCGAGGTTCAGCAATATTCCCAAGAAAAAACTCGATGTTTGTTTCATCATTTACTCCATCATTATTTGGAGTAAATGGATTTGGTGCAGCTTTAACAGAGATAAGCAATTTTTCAGGTACCCCATCAGTAATAACACTCCAAGCTTCAATATTATTAATAACTTTCGAATTTACTTTTTGTGGATTGTTAGCTACCAGTTTTGAACTGACTTTGGCACTATATGGGCTAACTCCTAAAAATGGTGTGCTTAGAAATCTGATTTGAATTCGGGAATTACTGTTAATAGTTGAGTTAAAAAATAAAGTTACTTTGCTTGCTGTAACTTTTGATAAATAACCAACAGCTACCCCATTTATTGTTACATCCTTAAGTGTAATTGGCGATGGAGTAAATATGTACAATGTGTCGATTCCGTAATCAGATGGATTAAATGATGCATCAATAATTAAACTAAATTCTGCTTCTTTAAGAATTTGGGATATTTGTGGCGAGATATATGCATCTGTTGACGATACAACATTTCTGTTATCATAATTTATTTTTACTTCATCAATAGATGGCGATAGTAAATTAGTGGTTGTAAGCTTTACCCTGTATTGAATGTACTTTCTGGGTTCATAAACTTCGAAGAGCAAATCAGATCCGATTAACTCATCCCCAAAATTACTCCAGGTACTATCAATTGTGGGTGAATTACCTGTTCTAAAATTAAATGATACACTTGTACCATCCGGAATATTACCTTTAAACTCATATGTACCAAAATTCACATCCTGGCCAACATTTCGTACGGATGAATAAAAATAACCTTGTGGTAAAAAGCCTTCTCCAAATACTTCTATTTCAGCAATAGTTGTATTAAAATTCTGAGGAATTACGTCTATTTCAATTTTAACATACTGACACACAATTGCATCAAATTCCGATACCGGATTAACTACTTGATTATCCAATTGTTGAAATACTCTTTCCATAGTAACTGTATCCAAACCAGCATAAATTGAAAAAGCACGAGGTCTAAGGTTTGGGCTTCCAGCAAATGTATACAGAACAACTTTTTTAACATTCCTCACTGCTTGTAAATCAACCATCATATACGTACCGGCCTCTGCACCTTGGCTGCCTGCAAGTATGGAGACAAATGATGGAGAGGATTTACTTCCATCAACCAGCTTATTCCCATTACGTAATGCTGTATCAGTTGGTGCAACACCTTCATACACAATGTAAGCCGATCTTCGCAGTGCAAGGTTTTCATTTTCCCCAGTTTGAAGCTGAAATTTACCGGGTACGGATTTATAATCAATTGAACTTGTGTTTATTGTATCAACTTGCCCTGGAAGGTTAAATGTAGTGTCAATTAAAAAATTTTGCGGGATCACCATCTCAGTAAAAAGGAAGAATGCAGCTAATAAGGCAGCAGTTAGGTTTCTTCTTCTAAATTTCATATTTCTTTTTTGGGGGTTAAATTTGTCATCGGGCAGTAAAAACAGTAGAAATTTTCTCATGCAGCGCTCAACATAGATGTAGATAGAGATTAATTTAAATCAATCGAAAAATATTAGGATTAGTTTTATAAAACAACCCTGCCCAAAATATATGCAAACAATAATATCGTAAAAACTTTTTGTTTTCATATCAATTAATTAGATTTAACACCAAAACAAAAACACTGGCAAAGAATTGTTAAGTGATTATTATTTTTGAATATTCTTAAAAAAAATTATTGACATTAAAACTTATTATAAATATTATTGCATAAACATTCATGCAAAACATAACCAACATATTACTCACTAATATAATTTATCGATTTAGGTCGATCATAAATGGTTATGCTGTTTTTAATATTCTTCCTATAAATATCATTCTAAACATCGGGATTATTAACCTTAGCATCCTAATTCTAGGCTAAGCTTAGGTCAATCCCAAAATCAATAAATCTTAACAAAATGATTTTCGGGATTGACCCCGAAGCAGAATTTTATTTTCGGAAATAATTTGAGGATTCAATTGAGATCTGATACAATAAAAACCGGATATGATAAAGCACCACACAGAAGTTTGCTTAGAGCAACGGGTGTAATAAAAAGCGACAGCGATTTTAGCAAGCCGTTTATTGGAATTTGCAACTCCTATATCGATTTAATTCCCGGTCATGTTCATCTTCATGAAGTAGGTCGAAAGGTGAAGGAAGCAGTTAGGAAAGCTGGAGGAGTTCCGTTCGAGTTTAACACCATTGGTGTTGATGATGGAATTGCAATGGGGCATATCGGTATGCGTTACTCTTTGGCTAGCAGAGAAATTATTGCAGACTCAGTAGAAACAGTTGTCGAAGCTCATCGCCTTGATGGTTTAATTTGCATACCCAACTGCGATAAAATTGTTCCGGGAATGATTATGGGCGCTGTAAGGGTTAATATTCCTACTATTTTCGTTTCTGGCGGACAAATGAAAACAGGACGACTTTCCAACGGACAGAAATCAGATTTAATTACTGTTTTTGAAGGAGTTGGAAAATATCAATCGGGGCAAATAAATGATGCTGAAC
>JACAFC010000063.1 GCA_013388515.1 Ignavibacteriaceae bacterium
GCTGAATTTGAAAAGATTGGTAATGCAGCTTGGTACTCAGGATGGTTAAAAAAATTTGTTCAAGATATTAAGATAACATGGCGGTGTACATTACAAAATCCTTGCGATTGTGATCCTTCAGACCCAGATGCTGGATGGTATATTTATAGTATAATCCCAACAGGTTCAATTAGAGAGATTCTGAGATAAAAAAATGTAGAAGAACTATATAAGCCAATAATCTACAGTGAAATAAATACCGAGGAGTTTTTCATATGAAAAAAATCACTTTGCTCATGCTCTTCTCCTGTATAGCAGTATCTGCCCAAAATTTAAAACTTGGATTTGATTTTGGAATTAGCCAAATAAGAATAAGTTTTCCAAATGGAAGTGGTATATTAAGTGTGTCTAACCCACCTTATTATTATCATTTGGTTTTAAGCTACAATATAATTGAGTACTTTTCGTTCCAAGGCAAAATTGGAAGGTCCAGAGTAACTGAATTCTTAGGCTGGGAGTATGGAGTTAACGGAAAATATAAATTTTACAAACCTCTTTATGTTGAATGCGGTTATTTGATACATTCAAACCAAGGTGGATATTATTCAAATCAACTTGTAGTTGCAACCACTAACATCGGAATGATACAATTGGGAATTGGAGTTGATATCTTCGATTTTTTATCAATAGGAGTGAATTATTATGTCCCGACCTCAAAAAAGGTAATTGTTTGGCGAGGATTGTTCGACAAACAACCTCAAACATTTGAAAGCATGATAAGATTAGGCTTTAATTTTGGGTGGGATTTATAAGCATTTTTGCCATGGTCGTACTACTAAGATTATTATGATGTGAGTAGGACCATGACAACTTATTAGCTCTTACAAAATAAACTTGCTTAAATCCCTGTTCTTAACAATCGAATCTAATTTACCCTTCACAAACTTGGCGGTAATCTTCACAGTTTCGGAAGGTATTTTATCGGGGACATCAAATAAAATATCATCGAGCAAAGTTGTAAGAATTGTATGAAGCCGTCTAGCACCAATGTTTTCTACCTGTTCATTCACTTCGGTAGCAATCTTGGCAATTTCTCTAATACCGTCATCAGTAAAATCTAATTTAACTCCTTCGGTTTCAAGCAAAGCACTGTATTGTTTAAGTAAGGCATTTTCAGTTGTTGTAAGAATTTTTACAAAATCGTCTTCAGTTAAACTTTTCAACTCAACACGAATTGGAAACCTACCTTGAAGTTCGGGAATTAAATCCGATGGTTTAGCAATATGGAAAGCTCCCGATGCAATAAACAATATATGATCGGTTTTTACAACACCGTATTTAGTATTAACGTTTGAGCCTTCAACAATTGGAAGTAAATCTCTTTGAACTCCTTCTCGAGATACATCAGGCCCATGGCTTTTTCCGCTGCTTCCAGCAATTTTATCTATCTCATCAAGAAAAACTATTCCCGAATTTTCTGCTCGCTGAATTGCTTCTTTCTGAACAGCCTCCATATCAATAAGCTTTTGAGCTTCTTCTTGAGTCATCACAACACGTGCTTCTTTGATGGGAGTTTTTCTTTTCTTCTTTTTCTTAGGCATTATGCTACCCATAATTTCTTGGATGTTAATGCCCATATCATCCATTCCAAACGGACCAAGTACTTGCATTCCAATTGCTGTTTGAGCTGCAGCGTCAAACTCAATCATCTTATCATCCATTTCACCTTTTTTCAATTTCTCTCGCATCCATTCCCGAGTTTTTTGATTTTGAAATGCTTCGGAGTTTGGATCTGCTTCAGCATCTGCTCCAACTTTTTTAACCGGAGGTATTAAAATATCTAGTATTCTTTCCTCAGCAAGCTGCTCTGCTTTTGATTGCACTTCAGCAGTTTTTTCGGACTTAACCATGTTCACTGCGATGTCTGTTAAATCTCTTATCATAGATTCAACATCTCTGCCAACGTAACCAACCTCAGTAAATTTTGAGGCTTCAATTTTCAAGAACGGAGCGTTTGACAATTTTGCAAGTCTTCTCGCAATTTCAGTTTTGCCAACACCGGTTGGCCCAATTAAAATTATATTGTTTGGAAGGATTTCTTCTCGAAGAGTATCCTTTATTTGCTGCCTGCGCCAGCGGTTTCTTAGAGCAATTGCAACCGCCCTTTTTGCTTCATTTTGCCCAATGATGTATTTATTTAAGTTCTCAACTATTTGAGATGGTGTAAGTTCGTGATTCAAGTTATTACCTTTGACTTTACTTGTTGATTTCTTCGACATTGATTTTATCGTTTGTGTAAATGCAAATATCTGAAGCTGTTTTTAGTGCTTCGTTAACTATTTCTTTTGCAGATAAGCTGCTGTACTTCTTCAGCATTCGTGCAGCAGCAAGAGCGTACATACCGCCTGAACCAATTGCAACTATTTGATCATCAGGTTCAATTACATCACCATTTCCAGAAATTACTAAAGCTTTATCTTCAGAAACAACTGCAAGCATTGCCTCAAGCCGCCGAAGATATTTATCCGTTCTCCAATCTTTAGCAAGCTCTACTGCAGAGCGATGAACATTTCCGCGATATTGTTCAAGCTTATCCTCAAATCTTTCCATCAAAGTAAATGCATCTGCTGAAGCACCGGCAAATCCACAAAGAACTTTGCCATCAGCAATTTTTCGTATCTTCATCGCGTTGTGTTTCATAACAGTGTTGCCGAGTGAAACTTGTCCATCTCCGCCAAGCGCAGCTTGTCCGTTGTGAATCAAACCTAAAATTGTTGTTGCTCGTAATTTTTTTGACATATTATTAATTCCTTTTGTTCATTCGAAAATTCCTTCAAGTCATGATACGAGAGTCTGTCCGAGAACTAGTTTTGTTACACTGAACTCGTTTCAGAGTCTTTATTTCAAAAAATTTTCTAAACTCCAGATTCCGAAACAAGCCTGCCGGACGGCAAGGCAGGTTCGGAATGACAGTATCTGGCTGACTCGTGGTTTATGACTTCCTTGTGAAATAGTTATGGTGTTAATTTCTTGCTTTCCTTCCACGGTAAAAACCATTCGTTAAACGGCAGCACCATTGGTACTGCATTTATCCTGCCGCCAAATCCCATGTACCGGTAAACAAACAAATTCATGTCAAGCAATTCTATCGATTTAAGAAGCTGCTCGTTAATTGTTACACCAAATTTATTTGCCAGCTTTACTGTGTAATCTATAAAAAAATCGCCTAACTTTTTGTAGGATAAATTCTTCTTGATTTCTTCCTTTGTTTCCTCAAAAGATAGAGTTGTATCAATTTCTTTTTCTCTTTTATCAATCAGCTTAAATATTGAATATCCTTCAGGCAGTTTTACGGGACCATAAATTTCTCCAACATTCATATTAGCGGCAGCTTTTCCAATTTCTCCGTACATCGTTACAGGAAAGAATCCAAACTCCCCACCACTAGTCTTCGTCCAGATTCTTTTAGTGTAAAGTGAAGCAAGCTTACGAAAATCCTTCCCTTCTTCAAGTTCACGAAACACATGATCAATTACATCGAGACTATCAGTTAATATCTCAATGATGTTGACTTCGGGTACAGCTTGAATGAATAATTGATTTCTATTTTTATAATAAGCATAAACTTCTTCATCGCTTACTTTTACAGAATCAATCAGAATATTTTTTAGAATTTTTGCCAGATAATTATCCTTCCACATAGCAATAGAGTTTTTTACTTCTGGTAAATTTTGAAGTCCACGATAATATCCTTCTCGTGCAAGCAATTCATGCTCAATGAATGTTTTTACTCTTGAGTTTAGTTTTGCTGAAATTACGTTCAGTTTAACATTTGGTGAATAAAATCCTTCAAAAATAAACTCTCTTAGAAATTGTTTTAATGAAATTGGTCCCTTATCTAATTTAATGAACGGCATTGCAAGTGAAGCTTCACCAAATTCACTTTCCATTTTCAGCAGATCAGACGCATCCAGATAAACATTTTCGCTGTCGCTAATGGAATTCTGATTTTTCTTTTCAGTTAGGATTGAGCTTATTTTCTCAGCAATACTTCGGAACAGAACAGCATCCGTTTCTACCTTTCTTCCGCCAAAAAATTTGCCGTAAAACTCGTTGTAGAAATAATCAGTTTTTCTCTGTTTAATAATTTCTTCCACATTCATCACTGCTTGATCACGTTTTGAGAAAGCAGCGGGTTCTTTTTTCACAAGTTTAAAGATGAGCCATCCTGAGCTTGATTTTACAGGCTTTGTATGTTCACCTTCAT
Source organism: Ignavibacteriaceae bacterium (assembly GCA_013388515.1). Lineage (GTDB taxonomy): Bacteria > Bacteroidota > Ignavibacteria > Ignavibacteriales > Ignavibacteriaceae > XYD12-FULL-36-8. The sequence goes on from JACAFC010000063.1 coordinate 4,247, forward strand.
TTAGACTGTAAAGCATATCTTCGACATTTTCAGTCATTTCGCCAAACTTAATTTGAACTGATGGAATTTGAGAATTCAAAATGCTTTTAGCAGAATCAAAAGTTATTTCATTTTTTAGGCGAGAATAAATTTCGTTTGCAGAAGCAGAGTCTTTAAACTTAAGAACATCAAGAACTAGATTGTTGTAAATTCTTTGTAATCCTTCAAGCCGTTCTTGATCAGTTATTTTAATTTTATCCGTAATTTCTATTTTATAAAGAGCATCTCTCACATACATCTTTTCAATTGTCTTGAATGTGAGAGTCATGATATCAGAAGTGTCAAGCTTAAGTTGTTCAGCTTCTTTTGCCCAAAGTTTTTCTGCAATAAGTGAGTAAAGCAGATCATGTTTCTTTTGGTCAATATCTTTTTTCACACCGCCTGACACTTGCGGAATAAGTTCAAACCTTTGCTGAAACTCATCTTTGGTTATACCTGAATTTCCAATCTTTACCAAAAGACTGTCGTTAAACGCATAGTTTTTACTTACTGCGAAAATGATAATCGTTAAAATTATCGAACTGAATAATTTCATTATTAAAATAACTTGCAAGAAATAGTCTTAAGCACGAAATATTTTTATCGGAAAAATTCTTGGAACCGATTTTTGATAATCAATGTACAATCTGCCAAATTTTTCTACCAATCTCTTCTCCTCGAATCTAGAACCGATATAAAAGTACAAAACAAAAATAACAACTATTATTAAGTAAGTTAATCCCATTACAGGTCTTAAAATCAAGAATAAAATAGAAAATAAGTAAACCGGATGCCTTGAGTACCTGTAAGGTCCCTCGATATGCAGAGTAGAATTTTCATCAAGGTCGGCTGAATTATAATTCCCTTCTTTCAATCTTTTAATCTGACTCAGACCTAAAAATTCTCCCGCGCTGAAATACCTTGCACACCAAACTAAGCCGAATAAACTTAATATCTGAAGAGCAAGAATAATTAGATCGTAAGGATTAGGTAAATCATAAACGGTAACATCAATTTGAGGAATAAAAGGATAAATAATAAGCAAAGAAATTGCTGAAAAAAGATTGTACCCAATTCTGTAATATGCAATAAGGTTCCCAAATTTGACATGAAATGCTTTTTTAACCCAACTGGAAGCGAGTACTGAATGGGAAACACAAAAAAGTGAAATTAAGACCGCAGTTAATACAATATCGGCGGCAAGCTTCATGTAAGCTGTTTGCGCAGACGTGCAATCGGCAGTTTAAGCTGTTCTCTATATTTTGCAACTGTTCGGCGGGCAATGTGAATACCCTCTTCATTTAGTATTTCTGCTAATCTATCATCACTGTATGGTGCGGACTTATCTTCCGATTCCATTAATTCTTTCAAACGTTCTTTGATGTGCTTATTTGATACTTCTTCACCGCTATCTGTTGTTAATCCCTCGCTGAAAAAATATTTCAGCTCATGAATACCCATCGGACTTTGAACGTATTTTCCGTTTACAACACGACTTATAGTTGAAATATCCATTTGAATTTCTTCGGCAATATCTTTGTAAATCATGGGTTTAAGATACTTAGGTCCTTTGTCGAAAAACTCATATTGTTTTTCAACTATTGCTTGCATAATTCTCATTAATGTATCGCGCCGCTGCTGGATACATGCAATAAACCACTTAGCTGATTCAAATTTTTCGCGCAAAAACTTGTAAGTGTTTTTATCTCGCGTAGTTTTTTTCCCTTTTTTATTTTCTTTGAACATCTCTAAATATGTTCTGCTGATAGTAACAGACGGCAGACTTTTGTCGTTTAGAGTTATTACAAGATTATCATCTACTTTTTCAATTATAAAATCTGGAGAAATTTGATTCATCTCAACCGAGTCAATATTTCCTTCTCCCGGTTTTGGATTAAGCTTATGAATAAGGTTGAATGTTTCCCTTAAGCTTTCGTCAGTTAAGTTCATTTTCTGTTTGATAATTTCGAATCGCCTTTTTGTGAAATCATCAAAATAATTTACCAAAAGTTCTTCAGCCAAATATTTATAGTAAGGATCGAATTCAAGATTACGAAGCTGGACGAGCAAACATTCTTGCAAATTTCTTGATGCAACTCCGATGGGATCGAACTTTTGCATTTTTTTAAGCAGCTTTTCAGCTTCATTGAATGGTATGTCAATATGATCAAAGAGACTAAGTTCTTTTACAATATCATTTAAATCTCTTTTTAAGTAACCATCTTCGTCAAGGTTTCCAATTATTTCTTCGCCCAAAGCATAAAGGTCATCATTAAGATTTAACATTTGCAGCTGCTGAATGAGATGTTCACTAAGTGACTCTCTTTGTTGAGCTATAGGATGAAAAACTTCTTCGTCATTACTGCGATTAAGTCTATCAACTTCAGCGTCATAGTCATTCATAAAATCTTCAAGCTCAAATTCCTCTTTATCGTAGTCAGAATATTCATCAGTAGTTTCTTCTGAACTTTCAGATTCATGTTCTTGAACTTCGGAATCGCCATCGGCAATTTCTTCAAGAATGGGGTTCACCTCAAGTTCGGTTTTAATTCTCTGTTCAAGAGCCAAGGTATTTAACTGAAGCAGTTTTTGATATTGAATTTGCTGTGGTGACAGTTTTTGCTGTTGTGAGAGCCGTTGACTTAACGTTAGCATTCTACTTTCCGATTTTTTCCTTTAATTGTGAATACCAATTTTTTCCATAACGTCTGATTAATGCATCCTTGCAAAAATCAATTACATTTATGTTTTTATTTTTACCATTTTCCAATGCAGGCAAACATTCTGAGAATTCCTCAAATCTTAGAACATCACCCCCAAAATTACCAACTCGAATAGGAAACAAATGACAAGAGATTGGTTTCGGGAATTCAGATTCCCCATTGTTGTAAGCTTTCTCTAAAGAACATTTAGCAATACCATCTTCAAAAAATGCAAAAATGCATGCTTTATTATCGATAGAGCTAACTAAAAGTTCATTATTTTTTTTCTCAAAAAAGCCGGCTTTATCAATCTTTTGGATGTGGCTTTTTGGTAAATATTTTTTAGCAGCTTCTAATGAACCGTGAATCTGGTTGATCTCATCTTCGAGAAGAGGAGCTCCATATTCACTTTCTAAAGTACAGCATGCTCCTTTGCATTGCACCAAATTACAAGCAAATTTCGTGTCAATTAATTCTGCCCTCAAAAAGACGTCTTTTACAATAATATCACTGCCTCTATACATTGGAATAATTTTTGTTGAAAAATAACAAAATATGCTTGAAATCAAAAGAATCTCAACAGTTTTAGCAAAAATAAAAGGGCATTTTCAATTTATAATAAAAGAATACGATTCATAAAATTACTTTTATTATTGAGTAAAGTTTGACAAATTTACCTGTGGAAAAAAGAGTTTGTTCATATAATATATTTTTAATTAAAATGCCCGCTTCTGCTGCTTTTACAGTTAAGCCAATCTTTATTTTAATATGAAAAAAATTGTTGTTGTCGCACTTGGGGGAAATGCATTACTTCGTGGAAGTGAATTTGGTACGATTCAACAGCAAGAAAAAAATACTTATGATACTTGTAAAAACCTTATCAATTTGATTAATAGAGATTATGGTTTAGTAATTACTCACGGCAATGGCCCGCAGATTGGAAATATAATGCTTAGAAATGAAGCAGGTTACGAAAATTATAAAATTGCCAAGATGCCTATTGATATTTGTGTAGCTGATTCTCAAGGCGGAATTGGCTACATGATAGAACGCCAATTGAGAAATATCCTGCACCGAAACAAAATAAAAAAAAATATAGTTACAATAATTACAGAAGTTTTAGTGGATATTAATGATTTAGCTTTTAAAGAACCTACTAAACCTGTTGGAAAGTTCTATCTTAAAGAGGAAGCTGATCTTTTGGCCAAAGCCAATAATTGGATTTTCAAGGAAGATCCGAGAAAAAGAGGATGGCGAAGAATAGTTGCTTCTCCAAAACCAATTGAGATTTTAGGAAAAAGAATTATTAGAGATTTAGTAATAAAAGGAAATATTGTAATTGCTGCCGGAGGTGGAGGTGTTCCGGTTTATTTAGATGAAAATAAAAACTTGCAAGGCGTTGAAGCTGTAATTGATAAAGATTCCGCTTCTTCTTTACTCGCAACGGAAATTGGAGCTGAAGCTTTTTATATTTTAACAGATGTTCCAAAAGTTTTCATCAATTTTCAGAAGCCAAACCAAAAAGAATTAGATACATTATCGGTGGCTGAAGCAATTAAATATTACGAAGAGGGACAGTTTGGATCGGGAAGTATGGGCCCAAAAATTATGGCCGCTATTAGCTTTCTTCAAAACGGCGGGA
>JACAFC010000011.1 GCA_013388515.1 Ignavibacteriaceae bacterium
AAGGTAATTCAGACCGAAGCTTTGGAGCTTGCTGCAAAAGAATTTTTAGAAAGCATTTTACAAAATCGGGAACCTCTTACAAGCGGTAGGGATGGTTTGGATGTTGTAAAAATTTTGGAAGTATCTGATCTTTCATTGCAAAATAAAGGACAGCTTTTTGATATTAACAGCAAAGTTGTTGTATAATAATTTTTCAATCACAATTTTATTTTTAAAAGGTTAAACACATTAATGGAAAAGAAAAATCTGAATAACGTTAAATTAGGCAAAGATGTAAAAATTTTTGATTTTGTAAATTTATATGGTTGTTCAATAGATGATTACTCTAAAGTTGGCACGTTCGTGGAGATTCAAAAAAACGCAACTGTAGGAAAGAATTGTAAAATCTCTTCACATACGTTCATTTGTGAAGGTGTTCATATAGAGGATAATGTATTTATTGGTCATAACGTTACTTTTATAAATGATAAATATCCCCGCGCAACTAATATAGATGGCTCAATGCAGACGGAAAGCGATTGGAGTGTTGTTGAAACATTTATAAAGAAGGGAGCTTCAATCGGTTCATCATCAACTATTTTATGTGGGGTTACTGTTGGTGAAAATGCTATTGTTGGCGCTGGTTCTGTTGTAACAAAAGACGTTCCTGCTAATACAATTGTAGCTGGTGTTCCTGCTAAACCATTAAAAAAGAAAACTACGTAAAACGGGTTATTTCAAAACAATCATTTTCTTAGTATCTACTGTCTGGTTATTCGCTTCAAGCCTATAGATATAAGTTCCACTGGGTAGATTTTCACTTTCGAAAGTGAATTCATAGCTGCCGGCTGTTAATCTGTGGTTTGCTAGTTCTCTAATTTCTTCACCCAGCAAGTTGTAAACTATCAGTCTAATTTGACTCTCGCTTTTTAAGTTTATCCTAATTTTTGTAGCTGGGTTAAATGGATTGGGAAAATTTTGTGATAGTTGATACTCTGCCGGTGAATTGGAATCAATATTATCAGAGGATAGTGCCAAGTTACTAGTGTGACTTGCAGGTTTAGTAATATCTTGAAATAGATCGCCAGTTATTATTGTTGAAACAAAGCCACCAAAACTCCATGTAATATTAGGATCGACCTCAGCGAAATCAGTTGTGTTTATAAGTTGGAATTTACCCACCAGAGTATTTTCATTGCTAATGGTATCTAATCCTGCCATAGAAGCAAAAGTCAATTTCGGTTCGCCATCACAAGTATTAATACCAATTCCGAAAGATGGTGGATTATTCAATTTAGATGAACCTTCTACATAACTAAAAATAAGTTCACCATTATTAATTATTTCACTATTGAATAAAAAAGAACATTGATACGATGTTAATGTAAATGAACTGTCAACACTTTTTATCAGAACATCAAATTCAATTGTATTGTCATTGATTTTTACACCGTTAGTAAGACTCATTTCGTAATCAACTTGGGGCAGGATGAAATTAGAAGTTAGGAAAATTGGTAAAAGTAAATGAGAGAAAAATTTAAAGCTAAATTCAAAATAAAAAGATCTCAACCTGGTCAACATATTCTACTCCCAAACATTCGTATCTTATTTTATAAAACATCATCATCAAAGCCTAATCATCGAACCGAACTAATTATATCAATAATACTGCCGTTAAAAAAATGTCTTTTTATTAAAATTTAGCAATAACTTTAAATGAGACATCAGTAATTATTACTGAATCATTTGCAGACGTTTTTTAAGTTTTTAATGATTTGGCATATTAAAAAAATTTTTGTGACTCAAAGTGAAATATTTTTATAAAAAGGCATAAGGAGAAAATTACACCCTCACTCGTTGTTGAATTGGATTTCTTTGTGTAATCATTTCATTAGTTGTCCGGTCTTCAATATCAGTACTATATTTGTTAAGTTTTTAATGTTCTTATTCATAAATTGAAATGAAATGTCCATAATAACAAATGCAAAATTTCTTTAGTATTAAAATTTGTAATGAAAAAAATTAAGATTATTGCTGACGACAAAATTCCGTTTTTAAGAAATGTTCTAGAACCTTTTGCGGAAATGATATACCTGCCTTTTACTCAAATAACAAAGAATACAATAAAAAATGCTGATGCACTAATAATTAGAACCAGAACGAAGTGTGATGAAAATTTGCTTAGTGGTAACAATATTAAACTAATTGCAACTGCTACTATTGGGTATGATCATATCGATACGAATTATTGTAATGCTAACAATATTAGCTGGATAAATGCTCCTGGCAGTAATTCAAGCTCGGTAAAACAATATATTGCGGCAGCGTTATTGTATTTTGCTGAAAAAAGAAATATCAAATTAGAGGAAGTCTCAATTGGTATAGTCGGGGTGGGAAATGTTGGGAGTAAGGTTGCTGAAGTGTCGAAGATATTAGATTTAAGGACGCTGCTAAACGATCCGCCAAGGGAACGTAGTGAAGGAAAACAAAATTTCATTTCACTAGAACAGTTAATTGAAGAATCGAAGATAATTACATTTCATGTTCCGCTTAGCTTTACAGGGCAGGATAAAACATTTCATTTAGCTGATAAAAATTTTTTTAATAAATTTTCAGAACCCAAAACAATATTTAACAGCTCCCGTGGTGAAGTGATTCACACAAATGCATTAATTGATGCGATAAATTTATCAAAAGTTTATTTTTCTGCACTAGATGTTTGGGAAGGCGAACCGAATGTAAATCAGCAATTACTTAATCTCACAAATATTGCCACACCTCACATTGCAGGATATTCAGTTGAAGGAAAAGCTAATGCGACAGCTCACTGTGTAAACGAGATAAACAAATACTTTAATCTAGGATTGTCTCCCAATTGGTATCCAAGCAAACTGCCCGATCCTTATCAATCAAAGATGGTAAAAATTGACTGTGCTGGTAAATCCAAGCAAGATGTTATCACAAAAATAATTATGCATACGTATGATATTTTGAAAGACGATGGGCAACTTCGTAAAAAGAGCAACAACTTTGAAATGTTGCGTTCTGAATATTACGTAAGGAGGGAATTTGATTTTTATGAAGTACAGTTAATTCATCCAAATAAATCTATTGAAGAGTCACTAGTTAATCTTGGTTTTAAACTTATTTGAAGCAGAGTTTTCCTTGTAAAAATATCAGCTCCTTCATAAATGAGAATTTGTTGGATACTCTTAAAGTCGGGGTGGAGAGATTTGAACTCTCGACCTCTTGGTCCCGAACCAAGCGCGCTAACCGGGCTGCGCTACACCCCGATGTTATTCATCTAAATCAAAAATAATTTGTTTAATATATATATCAAAGTTTGCTGCAATTGCTTTGCTTCAATATTAATTTTTCAATTAGAGGTTTCATGCTTTACTTTGAACTATGATTAGGTTAATTTTGATACGAGTTCCTTTAAATCTGTCCCGAGAGGTGGATAAGGATAAATAAAGTATATATAAATCATTATTCACCTCTGAGGTACAATTACCAAAGAGGATTTTTTTTTATGGATATAAAAGCCAAAATAATAGATGAAGAAGGTTTATCCAGAATCATCACTCGTATTGCCCATGAAATTCTTGAAAAGAATAAAGGCTCCGAAAGTTTAGTTCTTATGGGGATGAAAACTCGCGGGGAGTTTTTAGGAAGACGTCTTTTCGAAAAAATAAAAGAGATTGAAAAAATTGAATTGCCACTTGGTGTTCTAGATGTAACACTGTATCGTGATGATTTCAGAAAACGGCTCAAGCAGCCTGAAGTTTCTGTTTCCAATATAACGTTCGATATTAATGATAAAGATGTTGTTATAATTGATGATGTTCTCTATACAGGCAGAACAGTTCGATCAGCTTTAAATGCTTTAATGGATTTCGGCAGACCAAGAACCATTCAACTTTGTGTTCTTGTAGACAGGGGGCATAGAGAGCTTCCTATACGGGCAGATTATATTGGAAAAAGTATTCCTACATCGAATAAAGAAGAAATTAAAGTTAAAATGAAAGAAATTGATGGAGAAGATGCCATTTATCTAATGGAAGAATCCATCATAAAATAATGAGGGTTTAATAATATGTCCTTATCAAGCAGACATCTATTAGGCATGCATGGTGTTCCTAAGGAAGATATTCAACTTATTTTAGATACAGCTTCCACTTTTCGTGAGATTCTTGAAAGACCCATAAAAAGGGTGCCAACTTTGCAAGGCAAAACAGTTGTCAATCTATTTTATGAAAATTCAACTCGTACAAGAATTTCATTCGAACTTGCTGAGAAAAGACTTTCTGCCGATGCTGTTAATTTCTCTGTTGGCCAGAGCAGTGTTAGTAAAGGTGAAACTCTTAAAGATACTATTAAAAATATAGAAGCAATGAAAGTTGATATAGTGGTTGTAAGACACGCAGCTGCTGGAGTACCGTACTTTCTATCAAGAATCTGCAACTCAAATATCATTAATGCAGGAGATGGTATTCATGAACATCCAACGCAAGCATTGTTGGATATGTACTCAATAAGAGAAAAATTTGGTAAACTTTCTGGATTAAAGGTTTGTATTGTAGGCGATGTTGCTCATAGTCGTGTTGCACTTTCAAATATTTTTGGATTAAAAACAATGGGTGCTCAGGTTTCAGTATGTGGACCCTCAACTATGATTCCTAAATTCATTGAAGAACTTGGTGTCAATGTTATTCATAATATCGATGAAGCCATTCAAGAAAACGATGTATTAAATGTATTAAGAATTCAGTTGGAGCGAAAAGCTCGGGAGTATTTTCCGTCAATTAGAGAATACTCAAATTATTTTGGGATAAATCAAGAACGTTTGGATAAACATGGTAAGGATATTCTCATATTGCATCCAGGTCCAATTAATAGAGGCGTAGAATTATCTTCCGAAGTTGCTGATGGGCTAAATCAGATAATACTAAA
>JACAFC010000056.1 GCA_013388515.1 Ignavibacteriaceae bacterium
AGCAAAACATTATCAATGGTATCCTTTTATTAATCTTGGTCATTTTGTTCTTGCTCAAATTTGTGATGATAAAAATCGACATGATTTTATTGAATTTTTGCAGGAGGGCATAGAAAAGGTTTATTTGAAAAGCAAGGATAATCCCTTCCTCTTTGGCGTTCCATTCATCTGGTGTTCAAATAATTTGGTAGCAGCTATGCTGACTCAATGTCATCTTTACAAAAATTTAACAGGTGATACAACATATGAAGAAATGGAGCTGAGTCTTCGCGATTGGTTGTTCGGATGTAATCCTTGGGGAACAAGTATGGTTATTGGTTTACCAGAATATGGGGATTATCCAGTTGATCCACACTCAGCTTTTACTCATCTGAAAAATATTGCAATTAATGGAGGATTAGTTGATGGCCCTGTTTATACATCTATTTATCAAAAATTATTGGGAATTAAATTATATGCTGAAGACGAATACAAAATATTTCAGTCAAATATTGCAGTATACCATGATGATTATGGAGATTATTCAACTAATGAGCCAACTATGGATGGCACGGCTAGTTTAACTTATTACTTATCTGCCATGCAACGGATTAGCAGTACCATTGGGAATAAAAATAAATATGAAATTAGACATGGAGCCGTAGTAAGAACCGATAAATCAAAGAAACAAATTAATTTGGTTTTTACTGGTCATGACTTTGGTGACGGTTTAGAAGTAGTGTACAAAACATTAAAAAAGCATGAAGTGCATGCTTCTTTTTTCTTCACGGGGGACTTTTACAGAAATAAAAAATTTACTAATCAGATTCAAAACCTGGTAAAAGATGGTCATTATCTTGGTGCTCACTCAAATAAACATCTCTTGTTTGCTTCGTGGACGAATAGAGATTCAACTCTTCTTACTAAAAAAGATTTTTTTGAAGATATAAAATTGAATTATCAAGAAATGAAAAACTTTAACATTAACCCCAGAAACTCAAAAATATTTTTACCAGCATTTGAGTGGTATAACAATGAGATAAGCATGTGGTGTAAGGAACTCGGATTAGTACTAGTCTGTCATTCCAGCGGAACCGATTCAAATCAAGACTGGACTTATCCTGAACTGGGAATTAAATATGTAAACAATACAGAAATATTTGAAAGTATATTAGCATATGAATCAAGTCAACCAGATGGACTAAATGGTTTTATATTGTTACTGCATGTTGGTGCTGATGATAAACGTCCTGAAAAGTTTTATAACAAGCTGGATGAGTTAATTACCCAGTTAAAAAAACGAGGTTATGTATTTACTTTGCTGTCAGAAACAATTTAATGAGAGTCAGAATTTAGGAGTTGTGTTTACCGGTCGAATCTGATGGCCTTCATTAAATTATTCTGAAAAGTAATTTACCCAACCCAGTTTTCTGCAAAACTGTGTCTTCTCATTTCCCGGCTTCTGATAGTAGATACATTTGATTTCACACATATAACAGGTACATCTGCCTGCCGCATAATTTTGTCTGCAATATTTCCCATTAACATGTGTGAGAGATTTGTCCAGCCATGGCTTGCAATAACAATCATATCAATATCGTTTTGTCTTGCATAGTTAAGAATTTCTTTGTGTGGAATTCCTTCAATCAACACTTCCTTAATTTCAACTTCAGAATGAGGAACTTCAAATTTAAATTTTCGAAGTTCTTCTTTCGCATTTTCAAACCGGATCTTGTGAATAAACTCAAGGTCAGATTTTCTATGCTGCTGTTCTTGGTAATATATAGGATCGATAACATGAATGAGGTGAAGTTGAGCGCCATTGTGTCTTGCAAGACAGTGGCCAAGTTCGAAGACTTGATATGAGCTTGTGCTGAAATCAATCGGGACTAAGATGTTTTTTGCTTGTACCATTAGTTCCCTTTACTTTTTATTTGATATATTGATTCGATAGCTGATCAACAATTACAATTTATCAATTTTGGAATTAAAGTCAATACTTAAATAAATCTTGGTATAAACTTGAAACTCAAGGACTTCCTACTAAATCAAAATGGTAATTTAACTTTAAATATCTAAGCAGAAGGAGAATTACAAATTTCGTTGGCTAAAGTATTCTAACGAACAAAGTCATAGCATTCAAACTTAAATGAGAGCCAGAATCGTGCCAAAATTTCACAAAAATGAATAATAGGGTTAGATGTGGTTTACTTGAGGATACTTTTATGATGTAGACTGCTGGCTGGAAAAACTAAATAATTGAATTTGCAAGAAAAATTCAAACTAAACTTATTAGATGATTTTTTAATTCCGGTTAGTGAAAATACAGCCCAAATATTGTGTTTAAGCTTTAATATCTAGCTCTTTCATCTTTCGATAAAGTGTGGAAAGCCCCACTTTTAACACATCGGCTGTTTTTTCCTTATCAAAATCGTTGTTTTCAAGTGTTCTTAAAATGTAGTCTCTTTCAAAGCTCTTCACTGAATCTTCAAGCGGACCAGAATCAAACCGATTGACGAATAAGTCAGCTGGCCTAAAGAAATTCGGTAAATCTTTAAGTGTAATAAAGTCCTCTTTGGCAAAAATTACAGCGCGCTCAATTACATTTTCAAGCTCACGTACTTCACCCTTCCACTCGTAATTTATTAATGCACGCATAGCTTCAGGATCTATTCCCTTAACACTTTTATTCATTTCTTTGCGAAATTTATTTAGGAAATGATCTGCTAAAATTGGAATATCTTCTACTCTCTCTTTTAGAGATGGTAAATTAATTTCAATGACGTTCAATCTATAGAATAGATCCTCCCGAAATTTCCCATTTTTAATTTCCTGTTTGAGATCTCGATTAGTTGAAGCAATAAATCGAAGATTAACTGAAATTGGAGAAGTAGAGCCTACTGGTGTAAATTCACGCTCTTGCAAAACTCTTAAAAATTTTACCTGGAGATTTAATGGAAGTTCACTAACTTCATCAAGAAAAATTGTCCCGCCATCAGCAGCTTTAAAGAAACCTTCTTTATCGGAAATTGCTCCAGTGAAAGCACCTCGTTTATGACCAAAGAGTTCACTCTCAATAAGATTTTCCGAAATGGCGCCGCAATTAACCGGAATGAAAGCTTTGTTTTTTCTTTTGCTTTTATAATGCAATGCTCTGGCTACTAATTCTTTACCAGTACCACTCTTTCCGGAAATTAAAACTGTACTATCGGTTTCTGCGACAGTATCAATCATCTCATAAATATTTTTAATAAGATGGCTTTTTCCGACTATATTTTCGAAATCATAAGTTCTTTGTATTTCTTTTTTGAGAATTCTGTTTTCAAGAAGAATATCTTTTATTTCGAGTAATTTTTTAATCTTGATAAGAATTTCATCAAACTCGATGGGCTTTAGGATGTAGTCGCTTGCACCATTTCTTAAAGCAGCAATTGCAGTATCCAACGAACCATAAGCTGTAATTATGATGATAGAAGTTTGGATATTTAATTTTTGGATTTCATCAATAAGCTGAATGCCTTTCATACCAGGCATCTCAAGATCAGTAATGATTAAATCAAAAGAATCTTGAATGATTTTATCGTAAGCGGCTTTACCATTTTCCGCTTCCTCTACGAGATAACCTTCCTTCTTCAAAACAAATGATAAAGATTCACGAATTATATCTTCATCATCAACTACTAAAATTTTCTGCGACATTTTTCCTTAACATAATTTAATTGTGAATTGGAAGATAAATAGTAAATGTTGTTCCCTGCCCGTAAACACTAGATACTTTTATTTCACCTTGAAAACTTTTCACTATTCCATAACTGACCCACAGACCCAATCCCGTTCCTTTACCTTCTTTTTTAGTTGTGAAAAAAGGTTCAAAAATTTTGGGAATATTCTCATCAGATATTCCAGTACCAGTGTCTTTAAAAGTAATTACCACTTCGTTATTATGGCTCTGTTCTGATTTTATAATTATTTTCTTTTCTTTTTTTTGCGATTCTAAAATAGCATCCGCAGCATTTAATAAAATATTCACAAAAACCTGTTGAATTTGATCGGCAACCAAATGGAGTCGTGGAATATCTGGTTTCAAATCCATGTCAAATATAACATCCTTTGCTTTAACTCCTACCTTAGTTATTTCAACAGCTTCAGAAATATTTTTGTTAATATCTGTAAGTTGCAGCTCAAAGTTTGAGGGCCGTGAAAAATCAACTAAATCACGAATGATTTTTGAAATTCTATTTACCTGGTTTTTAACTAGTTCAAGTTTATCTTTTACACTATCATCGGTGGTATATCGTTGGGCAACTTGAACAATAGCAGAAATTGAAGCTAATGGATTTCCAACTTCATGAGCTATTCCTGCAGCCAATGTTCCTATGCTTTCCATCTTTTGAGTATGGATGAGTTGTTTTTCTAAGGTTTTTTTATCGCTTAAATCTCTATGAATACCAAAATAGCCGGTAACATTTTGCTGGTCATCAAGTATAGGTGATATTAGGAGCTGTGTATGGAATGCTTCGCCATTTTTCTTAATATTTTCAACGTCACCAATCCATACTTTGCCGCTTTTTATCGTGTCCCACATTTCAGTCCAGAATTTTCTCCCATACTTTTTATTTCCAAAAATTCTTGGGTTTTCACCAATTAATTCATCTCTTGAATAACCGCTAACTTTAAGAAATGCGGGATTGACATAAATCATTTTCCCTTCAGTATCGGTTATTTGCAGCGGATTAACAGTGTTTTCAGCTACATAGAAAAATCTTTGAAGCTCGTCCTCACGTTCCTTTTTTTGTGTAATATCCTTTACTTGGACAAAACATTCTTTCCTAATTTTCTCATTGTTAAAAGATGTAAAAGGACAAATAAATAATTCTGCTATAATATTTTTATTACCAATTCTTAGTTTAGAACATAAATTAGAGCTTTGTCTTAGATGCAAAGCTGATGTCATAGCTTTAGCAAAATCTTGTTTTTCATTCTCTTCAACAAAATCAGGAAATAACGTATTCGCTTTTTGATCAGTAATTACTCTCTCTGCAGACTTGTTATAGCGGATAATTAGTCCATTCTCGTCAATAATGAAACACATCGCCTCAAAAAAATCAAAAAACTCAAAATCAATCGAAAAACTTTTATGCATCATCTTTTAACAGTTTTAATATCAATAATATTTTACGAAATTTAATACAAACTTAAGTAAATGTTAATTAATTAATTAAAATCATAACTTGTTATAATGTGAATGAATAAAATGAAAATTTCTTTAGTTCAATTCAATCCTGTATGGGAGTTAAAAAATGCAAATATGGTAAAATTAACCTCAATGCTTGAAAAGAAATCTGCTCTGGGGGATCTAGTAATTTTTCCTGAAATGACTTTGACTGGTTTTACCATGAATGCAACCAAAATGTTTGAGGACAAAAACTCTGAGTCATTAAAATTTTTCTCACGATTTTCAAAAAGTAAAAACATTCATGTCCTAGCGGGTATTATTGAAAAGAATAAAAACAATTATTTTAATAGCTTGGTTCACTTTTCAAGTAACGGAAAGTTACAACAAACCTATAGAAAAATACATCCATTTTCCTTTTCCGATGAAGATAAGTATTACAAAAAAGGAAACAATATTGTTATCACCAAAATTAAGGAATGGAGAATTGGACTTTCCATATGTTACGATCTTCGTTTTCCGGAATTATTTAGACTTTACGCTAAAAAAAATGTTGAGTTAATAGTTAATATTGCCAATTGGCCTATCAATAGAATTGAGCATTGGCGAACACTATTGAAAGCCAGGGCGATTGAAAATCAATGTTATGTTATTGGTGTAAATAGAGTTGGGAAAGATTTAAAACTCAACTATAACGGCAATTCATCTGTGTTTGATCCGATGGGCAAAGAGATTTTAGCCGCTGCGAATAAGGAAGCTATATTTAGTACAGAGATTGACTTAGACTATGTAAAAGAAATACGTGAGCGCTTGCCATTTTTAAGAGACATGCGATTAGTCTAAATAATTGCTGGTGTTATTTCAATTCCTAAGTTATTCATCTAACTACACTGTATTCCCATTTAACCTATGTATGGATTGTTTTTTTTGTTTTGACCATGATTAGATGAATACTAACACCAATTGCAATTGCTAATAATAGTAGACGAATGTAAAATTCATCTGTAAGAAGGTAACCGGAGATGAAAATAGAAATCCAGAGCAAAGATATTGTGAAGATTTTGGATTTGATTGTTAGTCCTGTTTTATCCTGATAATTTTTCAGATATACACCCAACACTTTATGATTTCTAAGCCATTGGTTGGCTTTTGGCGAACTTTTCACAAAACAAGCAGATGCAAGAATGAGAAAAATTGTCGTTGGGAGTATTGGAAGGAAAATTCCAAGCACACCTATAGCGACTAATAATATTCCGGTAATAAAGTAGGTATAACGGTAAAATTGAATTTTTAATGTTTTTGTATCTGGAAATTTTTGAGTCATAAAATTTGCAAAGAATTAAAGTTTCTGATTAACAATTGATTTAATTTAACAATTATCAACTTCAATTTCATCCAAATTCTTTTTCATTAAAAAAACTTGCGGGTATCATCACAACCAATGAAAGTAATTTTACTTTTATATATTTACCTCAAATATTATTAGGATTATTTAACAATAAACTGTCGATTAACTATTGTTCATTTCAAAACGAAAAATAAATTTTTATGATTGCGATGCGGCTGGAATTTTATTCTATGCAAGAATATATGAGCTTTGTCACTCTGTGTATGAAGAAATGATTCAAAGCTTTAATTTGAAAGAAGATTATTGGTCAAATGAAGATTATGTTGTCCCAATTATTCACAGTGAAGCAAATTATAAGAAACCGCTTGTGTATAATTCTTTTGTTGAGATAGAATTATCCGTTCGAACTCTCAGCACCTCTGCATTTAAATTGTTTTACAGTTGTAAGAATGAAGCTGGTGAAATATGCGTAGAGGTTGAAACAACTCACGTTTTTGTAGATAAGAAAACCTGGAAGAAAAAGTCGATTAAGGATGATGTAAGGGCTGGATTGACCAAGCATCTGAAAAACAACTAAATATCAGATTGATGAGACAATCTTACGTTTACATTATGTCAAACAAATCCGAAACACTTTATACTGGTGTTACTAGTAATTTAGTTAGGCGTGTTTATGAGCATAAGGAAAAATTGATTGAAGGCTTTACTTCTAAGTACAACATTAACAGACTTGTCTATTATGAAGTATTTAATGATATGATTTCAGCAATAGCAAGAGAAAAACAAATCAAAGGATGGCTGAGAAAAAAGAAAATTGATTTAATTGAATCAACGAATCCTCAATGGAAGGATTTAAGCGAGGAGTGGAAGTGAGATTCTTCAGTCGTCTTGCTTCGCAAGTCTCCCTCAGAATGACTATCAAAAGCGTACCGTCATTCTGAATCCTGACTTTAGTCGGGATGAAGAATCTCTAATCATAACCATGCAAATTCTTCAGCTTCCGCTCATTTTGTAGAGTTACTTAAGATTTTCCCTTACAGTTCCACGTTTAATTTTCCCCAACTCAGTTTTGGGCAATTCATCAACAAAAAATATTTCTTTAGGAATTTTGAAAGCTGCAGTTTTATCTCTCAAGAAACTCTTTAACTCATCGGCTTCAAATGTTTGGTCAGGCATTTGAACAATTGCAGCAGCAACTTTCTGTCCCCACTTTTCATCATCAATGCCAAAAACACAAACCTCTTTCACTTTAGGGAAACCTAAAATTAAATTTTCAACTTCAATAGGATTAACATTTTCACCGCCAGTAACAATTAAGTCTGATCGTCGGTTGACAACAAATAAATATCCATCTTCATCTTTGAAACCAATGTCTCCTGCAAAGTATAAATCATTTTTTAGCTTTTGTTTTGTTGCTGCTTCATCATGTAAGTAACCTTTCATTACAGCAGGACTTTTTACCACAATTTCTCCTTCAGTGTTCGCTTGCATTTCTTTTCCATTCTCATCAACAATAAAAACTTCATTCGGAGGAATTGGTTTTCCTGCCGAATCCGGTTTTAATTTAAATTCTTCAGGACTAAGAATTGTTACAAAGGATGAGGTTTCAGTTGATCCGTAAACTTTGGAAACATCCCAACCTTTGCTAAATGCTTCTTTCATCAAGTTAGAATTTATAGCACCGCCGCCGAGAAGAACGTACCTTAATTCGGGAAATGGCTGCATGCTGTTCTTTAAGATTTCGCTCATCTGAGATGAAACGAACGAAATTAGAGTCGGCTTAAATTGATTCATACTCTGAATGATTGAATGAATCTTCAGATTATTGGGAATAATAATTTGTGTTCCAAACATTAAAGCGCGGAAAATTATTGAGAATCCTCCGATATGATAAAAGGGAAGTGATGCAAGCCAACGATCATGAACAGAGTGTTGGATATAGCTATTCTGAATTATTGCGCTGTTAATCAAACTTGAAAATGTTAATTCAACTGCTTTTGGTTTTCCAGAGGAACCGGAAGTAAAAAGGAAAATAGCAGTTTGATTCTTATCGAAAGTGAAGTCTAAATCAACCTCATCAGTAAAATGTTTTAGGGTTTCAAAATTTATCTGTTGAAGGTGACTATTTTCAATAAAGCTTTTTGTTGAAGTGTTAACGATGATCTTTTCACTTTTCAAAAAATCAAGCTGAGCTTTGATTTCTGAAGAAGATAATTTTATGTTTATCGGAACTGGAATGGCTTCGAGCATCCAAAGAGAAATAACAGCAATAATGAAATCGGGCGAGTTCTCCAGCAAAACTGGGACAAGAGAACTCTTTTCAACTCCAAAGTGCTTCAACATTTCCACTGAATGATTGCATCTTTGAAGGATTGAATGATAGTTAAATTTCTTTTGGGGAGTGAGAATCAAGTTTTTATCTAAATCAATTTTAAGATTTTGATTTAATTCTTTGAGAAAATCATGAAAGGTTTTCATTACTACATGCGTTTGTACATTTCAATAAATAGTACAGTTTACCTTAATTTTATAAAAAGTATGTTGTTACACTTAGCTTGTAAACGTGTGACTTCAACAAAATCTCTCAGTCTTCGACAGGCTCAGACTGACATAAAAGTCTGTGTCACAATGAGCTCGTCGAAATGTGACTTCCATAATCATTTTAATTGTCCAATCTTCAACCTATCTGCAAGCAGGCACGCTCAGACTGACATTATCCAGATACCAACTAACTTTGTTTTGTGGATGCATTTCACATTGATAAAAAAATCACAACACAAACCCAGCTGAAAACAGTAATCCATAAATCGCAGAAAGCTTTGCAGTCAATTCAAGAGTTTTATTTAATTCTGTTCCGGTTAATGTGTAAATCATAGTTATTACCTTGTAAGCAATAGACAAAGTGAGGTAAGGAAGAAATATAAAAATGCTTGCATCAAAGGAAATGAAAAGCAGCAACGGAACAAGAAATGAAATTACAATTAAAAATATGAACTGATACCTAGAAAAATTTTTACCAAACTTAACCGCAAGTGTTTTCTTACCGCTTTCCTTGTCTTCATCAATATCGCGGTAATTGTTTACTACAAGAATATTTGTAACAAGTGCTCCGACCGGAATTGAAGAAATAAATGATACAAGCGATAAGTCTTTAGTGTGAAGGAAATAAGTTCCAACTGTTCCAACTATTCCAAAGAACATGAAAACAAAAACATCTCCCAGTGCATTGTAAGCAAGCGGATATGGACCCGCAGTGTATGCGAATCCAGCTAAGATTGATAAAACACCAATTGCAAGAATGACAAATCCGCCATGATAAACTAAATATAATCCTATCAGAAAAGCAGTAAGAAAAGTAATAATGATTGCTGCCTTCATTTCGTTTACAGAAATCAATCCGGATGCAAGAACTCGTCTTGGACCTTTTCGTTTTATAGTATCGGCTCCATTAAGGTAATCGTAAAGATCATTTGTAAAGTTTGTACCAACTTGAATTAAAACGGAACAAACTAATGCAGCTAAGGAAAATATTATGTTAAGTTTTCCCTCATTGAATGCAACAGCAGAACCAACCATAACCGGAACAAAAGCTGCGAGCAATGTCCGCGGTCTGCTTGCGATTAGCCATGATTGGATTTTATTATTATCTGACATAGAATAAAAAATTCTTTGATACTGAGTATTTATTGAATTTCACAATTTAATATTGCCTAATTGTTTTATTGTTAAATTGTTTCTCAAGTCATACTTATTTTTGTCGTGCTGAACTTGATTCAGCATCGTCATTCTTCCTAAACTTAGATTCCGAAACAAGTTCGGAATGACTGCACCTATATCCCTCCCCCTTTGGGGGAGACGGAGGGGGCTTTTTATGGTAACTTCGGAAACTTCTTAAAATTCGGTTTCCGCTTTTCTAAATATGCTTTCTTACCTTCCTGCGCTTCCTCACTCATGTAATAAAGCAGTGTTGCGTTTCCAGCTAACTCCTGAATTCCGTGCTGTCCATCAAGTTCAGCATTGAATGCAGATTTCAAAACTCTAATTGCCATTGGACTGTGCTGAAGAATTTGCTTTGCCCAAGCAACTCCTTCTTCTTCCAACTTTTCAATAGGCACAACTTTGTTAACCAATCCCATCTCCAAAGCTTCCTGCGCATTGTATTGCTTGCAGAGATACCAAATTTCGCGTGCTTTCTTTTGTCCAACAATTCTTGCCAGATAGCTCGAACCAAAACCGCCATCAAAGCTGCCTACCCTTGGACCAGTTTGCCCGAAGATTGCATTATCAGCGGCAATAGTTAAGTCGCAAACCACGTGAAGCACATGCCCGCCGCCGATTGCATATCCAGCAACTAAAGCGATAACCGGTTTTGGAATGCTGCGGATTAGTTTTTGAAGATCGAGAACATTTAATCTTGGAACGCCGGATTTATCTACATAACCTTTGTCTCCACGGATTCTCTGATCGCCGCCGGAACAGAAAGCATACTTCCCGTCTTTAGCGGGACCTTTGCCCGTAAGCAGTATCACTCCAATTTTTTGATCCTCACGTGCATCGCTGAAAGCATCGTACATTTCGATAACAGTTTCGGGGCGGAATGCGTTCCGTACTTCCGGTCTGTTAATGGTGATTTTGGCAATGCCATCCATCCCGCCAACGGGATCTTCGATCTTTTCGTAGATGATGTCAGTGTATTTTTTAGCTTTTTTCCAGTTGAGTTTTGGCATATCAGATTTAGATAAAGATGAAACCTTGTCCTTCCACACCATTAGCTGGTACAGGGGGCGGATTAAGATTATGAGCAAAAATAGAGAAAAGTGGGGAAAGTTAGAATTGGTGCGTCTTTACTCCTATTTGCAATAAATTCTTATCATGAAAATTTTCTGGCTGTCACGAACCACTTCGTGACAGAGAGTGGGGTCATGGAATTGTCCATGACCTCCCAAGAAAAATAAGCTACTAATAACACTAATTGACACGAATGTATTAACACAGATTAGTGTTAATTCGTGAAATTCGTGGCAGATTCTATTCTAAAAACTCATTTACGGCTCTCACAAACTCCTCTGGCTTTTCCAAATGTACGTTATGTCCGGCATTTGTATTATCGCATGCCTACTGATAATAACTCTTCTTGACTTTACCCTATAAGTCTAATAGTTTTTTATCACAAAATATTGGTTTTACTTTGGAAAAAGAGAGTGGTGCGTCATTATGAAAAGTATATATTACTTCATTTTACTATTTCTTCCAATTGTACTCTTCACAGGTTGTGAGGACAATGGTTTATCATCCGGTTTGTGGGAATCTCAGTCACACCAAGCCCTTTACATCATGTTTCAACGCGGTAACTTGCTCCGTAACTAGTTGTTGTATTTAAGATTTTATTATTTATTTTTGTAAGGAAAACCTTACATATGTAAGGAAAACTTTACAATTACAAAAGGTATTTAAAATGATTATTCATAAAATTTTGGATAATGTATTTGCAACTTGGTCTAATATTGCAGTTCTCAGAGTTCTCGATAAGGTAAATATTGGACTCTCCGGGCGGGAAATTGCAAAGCAGTCAAATATGAGCGCACCTTCAAGTTTAGAAGCGCTGTCATCGCTTGAGAATCTTAATATTGTAACGCGACAAAGAGGCGGCAGGGAACATTTCTTTTCCTTAAACCGAGAACATTATATTGTTAAAAAAATCATTACCCAGATTCTCAACTTGGAAAAAAAGTATGCAGAAACAATTTATTCGGATATTAAGAAAGTTCTAGGTAAACAATCATCAAGCTTGATTGTTTTTGGTAGTACTGCTAGAATTGAAGAAAAAGTTGAAAGCGACCTTGATCTATGCATAATTTTTAAGAGTGCAGGAGAGAAAAGTAAAATTGAAAATACAATCTCTGAAATTAATTTGTCTCTCTTCAAAAGGTACGGTGTTTCATTGTCACCATTTTTTATTTCTGAGTCAGAGTTCAAAAAAAGAGCCCGAAATAAAAAACCTCCCGTTCCAGATATCATGAGAGAAGGGATAGTAATATACGGTAAAACCATTAGGAAACTTTTAAATGAGTAGAAAAACAATAAGAACCAAAGTTCACAATACCAAATGGGTAGATTATAAAAAAGTGGCTGAAAGCTTTTTCGGTGGCGCAGATGTAGCGCGCGAATATGAATATTGGAATGCAGCGGGAGTATTAATTGTTCATTCTGCTATTGCTTATGCTGATTCAATAAGCATTAAATTCAGAGGAGAGAAAAGTCAGGGAGAAGATCACAATCAAACTGTAATTTTATTAAAGGAAATTCTTGCAGTGAGTGACGAGAATAAAAAAGCTTATATTCATCTTGAGAAGATATTAGCACATAAAACTACAGTTTCTTATAGCGGAGACGTCTATGAAGCTAACGATATCGACCTACTTTGGAAACATCTTGAAAGATTAAAAAATTGGGCTGAGGATTTATTGGGCAGGTGACTATATAAATAAATAATTAAATCTATAAATATTTTCCATCACTATTTGATACGCCTACTGCTTCTAAAAATGAACATTATGCCAGGCATTTTTAACAGCCACATGTTTGCCAGGGGAAGGATTTTAAAGTGCAAAATTTTATTTAAGGCGTAAGTCTAAGTTTCTGTCGACCCCCAAAAAAATAAGCCACTAATTACACTAATTTTCACAAATCAATTAACACAGATTAGTGTTAATTCGTGAAATTCGTGGCAAATTCTATTCTAAAAACTCATTTACGGCTCTCACAAACTCCTCTGGCTTTTCCAAATGTACGTTGTGTCCGGCATTACTAACAACCACATGTTTAGCGGAAGGAAAGGAGTTCACAAGCTCAGAATTTAGCTGTGTAAATTTTTTGTCAAGCTCACCTGTTATTAACAAAGTCTTACAATCTATAAGATGAAGCTTATCATGTAAAGGCGGCATAACACCTGTGCCAAATCCTTTTAAGGAATTAATTAATCCAACTTTTTGCAATTTAAATTTTGAGTTTTGAATTTTAGCTAATTTTTTTTTCGAAAGAGTTTTTAATGAATCAAACAAAGCCTGATTCATCCAGTACTCAACAAATTCATCAATTGATTTTTCCTCAATCATTTTAATTAGTTTAGAATCATTTTCAATTCTTTCCTTTCTTAATTTTTCATCAACAATTCCTGCACTAGCACTTTCTAATACTAATCCGTATAATTTCTTTGGATGATGAACTGTGTAAGATAAGGCTGCACGGCCACCCATCGAATACCCAACTATAAAAAATCTATTTTTTGTAAAATGGTTAAAAACTTCATCAAGTTGTTGGATGAGAGAATTTGCAGTATATAGTTCCTGATCTTTTGGTGGGCTGCTGGTATTATGGCCAATAAAATCTATTGCAACGTAGCTAAACTTATTGTTTAGATCGGAAATTATATCTATCCATTCTGCTGATGAACCAGTAAATCCATGTAAGAGAAAAACAAATGGAGCATTCTTTTCTAAGGAAGGGAAGTACTCAACATTTAATTTAACTTGTGAAGTATGAATAATCAAAGCAGTTTTTTTGAATTGTGATTGAATAGAGAAATTACTTTGTCATAATATTTCCTGCGAATTGAAAGCGATTCAGTAGGATTTGTTTTTAATTCAAGAACCGAAAATGTCTTATCATTAGATTTTGTGGAAAGTAATTGCTTAAAACCGGTCCAACTTTTAACAAGTTTGTAATTACCGCCAAATGCATGAACCAACTTGCTAAAATCTAAATTATGCGGTGTGGCGAAGTATTCCTCAAAAATATTTTTATACTTAGATATTGGCAGCACTTCAAAAATTCTCCCGCCGTTGTTGTTGATAAGAATAATATTGAGTGGATTTCTGTATCTTTTTGCTGTCAACAAACTGTTTAAATCATAATAAAAAGCAAGATCTCCTGTTAATAAAAAAGTTGGTTCTTCCGAAGCATGAGCAATTCCAAGTGCAGTTGAAATAATACCATCTATACCGCTTGCTCCGCGATTGTGGAAGACTTTAATATTTTTTTTCACCAAGGGAACTACCAAATCCAAATCTCGAATTGGCAAGCTATTAGAAACCATCAAGTTTGAATTTTGAGGGATATGTTTAATGAGTTCATAAACAATTCTAACTTCATTTGGGAACGAAGCAGCAGCAATTAAGTCATGTTTAATTTTGGAAGCTGTTTTATCAATTTCAAGAAATTCATTCAGCCATTCATTCCGTGTTGCCGGTTTTCTTTGGATAAGCGGTAAAAGTTCTCTGCAAAATTTTTCTGGGCTGCTGGCTATGATTGAAGTTGATTTGTCCACTGGATTTTTCCAATCCCCAAATTGATTGACTAATAGTTTTTCACATTTACATCCAGCAATAAAATTAGATAAAGCTTTAGATGAAAAATTTCTTCCAAATTGTATAATAAAATCCGGTTTGTTATTCTTAATGAAAGTTTCAGAACGTAGATAGGAATCATAACTTGTAAGAATGTTATGGTTTCCTTCAAATATGAAACGCATATTACTAGCGGCATCAGCAAATATCGGGTAACCGGCAATTTTGGACAACTTATTACATGCTGCAAAGAATCCTTTGGAGTAATTGTCTAATCCGACAACAATAATTCCTTTTGTTTGATTATTTATTCTATGCGAAAGTTGTTTTAGAATTTTCTGATCGATTTTAGAGCTGGTTTTGGTAAGCTTTAAAAGTGATCCCGATTTTTTTTTCACAGCTGTGCGCAAATCATTTTCTATCTCATCTGTAAATGAAGCCGGTTCAAATGGTTCTTTGAAAGGAAAATTTATATGAACCGGTCCCATTTTATTTATGGAACTTTCGAGAATAGCTTTTTGAGCGATTGTTAAAATTTTAGTGAGCCCTGTTTTGCATACTTGCGGCAAGCCTGCATCAATAAACCACCGGATATGATTATTATAAATATTATTCTGATTAATAGTTTGGTTTGCACCGACATTTTGCAGCTCGGGCGGACGGTCTGCAGTGCAAATTATTAGTGGAATTTTGCTCTGATATGCTTCAATGATTGCCGGATAGAATTCGGCTGTAGCAGTTCCGGAAGTACATACTAATACTACTGGAGTTTTGGATGTTTTTGCTAAACCGAGAGCGAAAAATCCACTGCTGCGTTCATCAATTATAGGAAATGATTTTATCTTTTTATTTGCAGCAAATGCGTAAGTGAGCGGAGTACTGCGAGAACCAGGTGAAATACAAACGAATTTAACTCCATGTTTCTCTAGTTGCTGAACAAATAGTTCTGCCCAAAGAATGTTTCTATTTATTTTTATTTTGCCCATCAAAAAAGTTTAATATGGCGTTTAGTTTCACCTCAGTTTCCTCGAATTCGTCCTCTGGATCGGAACCCTCAACTAGCCCGCTTCCAGCATAAACATACAATTTATTTTCGTGGAATAAGGCCGATCGTATCCCAATAAAAAATTCTCCATCGTTAAAAAAATTAAAGTAGCCAATAATGCCTGAGTACAATCCGCGTTTGTGAAGTTCTAATTTTTTTAACAACGATAAAGCTTTATCGCGTGGTTCACCGCAAACAGCTGCTGTTGGATAAATCGCTTCTAACACTTCGAACAGATTTGTATCTTCGAGAAGTTCCGATTGAAGTGAAGTATGTAAATGCTGGATGTTATGAAGTTTTTTAAAGGGAACTTTATGCGTAAATATTTTAGTAACATATTTTGCAATTGCTCTTTTAAATTGATGCACAACTAGATCATGTTCATGGTTAAGTTTAGAACTTGAAAGCATTTCGCTCTCCAATTTTTTATCCTCTTCTTCGGTTTTTCCTCTAACTATGGAGCCAGCCATAGCATCTATTATTATTTTTTTGTCATGAATTCTGATGAGTCGTTCAGGTGTTGCACCAAAGAAAATTGAATTATTATTACGGAAAAAGAAGAAATAACAATCAGGATAGTGAACATTGAAATAATCTCGAATTTCAGTCCAGTTTAATTCCTCAGATAACACTAAATCTACTCTCCGAGAAGCCACAATTTTTGAGATGCTTAATTCGTTCATTTTATCCAAAGCGTCAGAAACTAAAATTTTCCACTTCTTTTTATCCTTTGGAGAAAGCCCTTTAGTGGACAGAATTTTTACAGAATTGTTCTCCTTGTTGAACTGAAAATTATTAAAAGTTTCTACGCGCTGAGTAAATTTTTCGATTAGTTTTTTCGGTGAGGAACTTTGATTAAGAAAATTATAAAGCACACTAAAACTGTTTTGATTTTTCATTATTAAAAATTCAGGTACAAACCATTCAGAATCTTTAAAGTCAATCCATTCATCTTCTGAATGCTCGGGTGTAAATTTCATTCCTCCGCATACCAAAGGCATTGGTTCGGTTTTCTGATCCCAATTACAAATTGTCTTTCCTTTAATTTCTTTATATGTTTTGCTCAAACTTGAAAATCTGCCAAGTCCATTTTCAGATATCTCCATTGCAGAGCCAAATGCAATAAATGAAATTTTTTCATTCGGATTTTCAAAATAAAAAACCTTCGGATAGTTCTTAAGCAAGTAATTAGGATTGTTGAGAAGTTCGGTAGCTTCGATTGAGAACTTGAAACTTATAAGATAGTCAGCAAATTCTTGCTTACCAATAATGCTGCTTCTTTCAGATAAAAAACTAGAAAAGTTATCAGCAATTTTGCCTGGTACAATTGTCATAATATTGATTGATAATTAAAAATTTTACTTTCATAAAAATACTAAAAGATTATATCCTCTTCTATTGTTTCGAGCAGCCGCAAATAACTATCGTATCTTTCTTTTGAAATTTTACTTTGCTCAACTGCCCTTCTAACTTTACAATCAGGCTCATGATGATGAGTACAAGTACTGAACTTACATTCGGCAGCGTATGCTTTAAACTCAATAAAATAATGTGATAAATCCTCTTTTTTTATGCCAAATGGATCAATTTCCCTGATGCCGGGAGTGTCTATGAGAAATGTGTCTGTTTCAACTTCGAAAAGTTTACTAGTAACGGTAGTGTGTACACCCTTAAATGTAGAATTGCTAATGGGGCTTGTTTCAAGATTGAGATGGGGGTAGATTTTGTTTAAGAGGGAGGATTTACCAACCCCAGATTGTCCCCAAAAGATATTCGTTTTATTTTTAAGTAAAGAAGCCAGTTCAGGTAAACCAGTAGAATTTAAAGTGCTTGTTTTTATTACATTATATCCAATGTTATCATAAAGATTGATCCAAGTATCCATTTTATTCATATCATCCAGATCAATTTTATTTATTATGATTACCATATTGATATTTGAACTTTCCCCAGCAACAATAAAACGGTCAATTACTCTATTGTTAAATGGCGGTTCATCCACACTGGAGATAATAAAAAAATTATCGATGTTTGAAGCAACAACTTGCTCAAGCCGCTCACCTCTATAGCTTGCTCCGCGAATTCTTGGAGCCTTGCGGGAGAGATAGTTCCTTCTTTCACCGATAGTGTGAATTATACCCGATCCATCGTTATTTAAATCAAGTGATACTTCATCGCCAACAGTAACAATGTCTGTATGATAAAGTTTACTTTTTTTTAGTTGAAAATCTTTTTTGTACTTGCCTTTTAAGCTGCAGCGAATTTCTGCCTTGCTGCCCTTGGAAAGGACATATACATCTTTACTTTCAACTCTGCAAACAATGCCTCTGATAAAATCTCCGATAAAAATAAAAAAGCGCTATAGAAAAGATATAGCGCTTGAATAAAAGAGTCAAAAATGAAGTTAATCAGAATCTGAACGTTGTTGTAACTATAAGATTATTAACAGATATATCCTGGATTGTTCGAGATAAATTAGTGCCGTAATTATCTCCGAAATCTTTCCACCATCCATGGGCAAAACCAATATCAATACTTACTGCCTCTTCCGCTAAAAATCCTAAACCGGCGGTAAAATATTTTTTATCAAAAGATTGATCGTCTTCTTTATAAGCTGAGGGTTTTACAAAAAATCCGCCACGTAACCTTAAACCAATTTCAGGCAGAGTGTATTCAATGCCAAGATTGTAATTGACAACAGCACCTAACAGATCTTTTACATCCTTGTTTACTTCTGCTACATAATCCTCACCTAATCCGGCTTTGTTTGCGAATTCTATTTGTGAGTAATCCAGTAAAGTTGCTTCAGCTGAAAAAATTAAACCTTGAATGTTAACAGAAATCCCTCCAGCAAGCTCAAATGGAGTTTCGATAGAATACTCTACTTCATCACTGTAATCATCTTGGTTTAAATAAAATGATTGGCTTGCATAATCACTGCTGCCGTTAACAATAAATTTTTCTTTTATGTTAAATTTCTTTGGCATTTGAACTGTTAAACCAAAACGGGCATTTTTATTAAATTGGTAAAGCATCCCAAATTTTGCATTCCAGCCTTCAAGATCCCATTTTAACAAACGGTTTAAATGGAAGGTTTGGAAATCTATGGTTTCTGTTTCACCAGGGCTAGTTTCTCCTTGATATAATTTATTCAAATCATCTTCATAATAATCATTATTTGACTCATAAGTTCCAGTATGAACATTTAAATTCAAACCAACAAATAGATTTTTGTAAACTTCAATTGCGCCCGAGAAAGTCCAATTATTAACATTTCCAGATCCGAGAATACTGCCGCTTTGATTTAATCCTCCGCCAATAATTGTAGTATCCTTTATGTATTGTGCTTGGTTATCCCGAAGCGGATAACTTAAATATAAATCGTAGGGAATGTTATTGTTTCGTAAACTAAAATAGTTTATCCATGAATTCTGATTGTTTAAGCCATCGAATTTAAGGGCGCTGGTCAAATCAGCTGTATTGTGATATGAAAGACCAAAGACTAAACTTCCTCTTGTCGTGGGCAGTGGAAATACAAAGCTAAGTCTATTTAAAGTTGTGTTACTGTTTGAGTAATTAGATTTTTGGTTGAAAAAATCTGTTTCGTTTTTGTAATTAGAATAGGATAACCCACCGGATAATTCAATTTTTTTTATTAATCCAAATCCTGCCGGATTAAAAAAAGATGCCGAAGCATCGTCACTTAAACCGATATAGCTATTACCCATACCTAACGCACGTGCACTTGATCCCAGTCCAGAGTAAGCTAATCTTAATGCATCATTTGTGTTTTGAGAAAAAACTTCATTCTGAGTAAAAGTCAGAAAAAAGAAAGATATTGCAATGAATGAAATTTTAGAGTTAGCCATTATCTCCTCCCGCTATTGGTATTTCTATTACCATCATTGTTTCGAACTGAATTATTATCAGAACTTCTTGTATTTGAATTATTATTGCTTGAATTTACGGACGACGAATTATCACTTGAAGTGCTGCTATTTGAAGTGTTACCGGATGAACTAGTATTCGAAACATCACGTGTTGGTGAGTTTATATTGTGGGTATTAGTTCTATCAGTATTGCTGCGTCCTTGCCCTTCATTTCTAACAGATGATGTACTCCCATTTTTATCTCTAATGTATTCACTGCCTGCTGGAGTGCTGGGCGGAACATAACTAAGCCACCATGGATAATCGTAGAATGAGTAATAATCTCCATAGTATGTTTCTGAATAGTAATCATTTGTTGTGCTTTCCGTAGGGAATTCCTCATCTGGAGTCCAAATAATTGTATAGCAGCCGTTAATTGCAAACACAATTAATAATGTGAATATTTTTATTATGTGCTTTTTCATTTTTTACCTTTTTCTATCTTTTTGTGAAATTCTTCCTTCACCACCATTCCGGAGATCAGACAAGTCACTGGATCTCTCGTATGAGGGTGATGGTGGAATGTGCGGACGAATAATTGGCCCAGGCAGCCTTGGCGGGGGTGGAGGAGGTGGTGGTGGACATGGTTCACACGGAGGGATGTATGGTTCATCTGGAACATCTGCAAGTTTAGCATTTGGGTCCCATGCCAGATAAATATAACAACCTTCAAGCGCCACAAACGTTAATAAAGTTATTATTCCAGTAAGTATGTGCTTTTTCATCTCACTTACCTTCTTCTGTCACTACCTCTATTCGATCCATTTGAGTTACTACCCGATCTTGGTGGAGGAGTATTATTGCGCGGCGGATTGTAATTGCGTGTTGGTGGAGAGTATGATCTAGGAGTTTCATTTGTTCGTCTTTCAATTCTAGATTCATTACGCCTATTGGTTTCTGTTTTTTGTCTAGTGCTGGAATTATCCCGTTTAATATTAGGAATATTAGTAGTGTTGGTTTCATTTCTTTTAATATTTCTTTGACGGTCATTGGATTTTTTTCTAATTGTATTATTTTCTGTTCTATTCCTTTCAATTGTTAGATCACGCGTAGTTTCTCTGTTCTTATCAGATTTACCAAGACTATTCCTTTCCTTGTTTAAATCTCTGGTACGTGAAGTTGTGTTTCTATCAAGAAGTATGTCCCGGCTGCGAGTATTGGTTCTAGTCTCTTTGTTTAATGTTCTTGAGTCTCTGCCAGTTAATGTTCCTCTAGTAACATAACTGCTTCTTAAGCCAGAATTATTTCTGATAGTGTAACCATCACGTGACCTCTCTCTGAATTTATAGTGACCGTAACCGTAGTTATAATATCCCCAATTATAATAATGGTTGTAATAGTAAGGATTGTAATAATAATTGTAGTAATATGGATAATACCATGAAGTTCCACACCAATTCCAGTAATAATAAGGATCCCAAAAGAAAGGATCATAACAATAGCCACCAAATGATAAACCTATATATATGGAAGGATGATATCCCCAAAAATACCTCCTGTAAGATGGATAGCCAAAGTAGTATTTATTTATTGTAATGTCATCGTACTCGTCATACTGTAATTCTTCATCGGCATCATCTGAATAAGAAGTATCTTCCATTTCCTCTTGATAATAATATCCATAATCATTTTGATTATCGGAATGCTCAAAATCTCTTGTGGCAAGTTGAGTATAGCAGCCCGCTAAAAAAATGGTTGATGTGAAAATAATCGTTGAAAAGAATAAATATTTTAATTTCATTTTTTTCTCCACTATAATTAACTATGTAAACTTCGTCAAGAATCAAGCCTAATAAAAGGGGGAATAAAGTATCCAAAAATGAAAATTCGAATAAGAGAAGTTTTAGATGTGTACATTAAAATAAACTTGTATGTATAGTAAGTAGGACATACAAATTCGGATTTTATCGGCAATAAAGAATTTTAAATATTTCTTATAAATTCTATTCGAATTGCTCTATCAGCAGTACTAGGATTTATTTTTTTGTTGTTTAGCAAATCTCTGAGGTCAAATCCAAAGGTGAACCCTTCACCCAATGTCCATCGAATTCCAAGATTAAGGTAACCATTTCCTTTTCCAAAAACTTCAGATTGATTATCATTAAATGCGAAATCATACTCACCAACAATTGAAAAGTTCTCGCTTAAAGTTTTTTCAAAACCACCAGAGATATTAATGAAATTATCAGCATCTCGTGTTTCAAGCGAATAACTTGCTGAGCCATGCAAACTTAAATAACCATATAAAGCAAAATTTTTTGATACCGCACCAAAAAATCCAGGTGATTTTATTGCATATCTTCCTGCCGATTCAGAAAATGTTCCTTTTCCTTGTGAGTTAAAACCCAATGTAATTGTAGGCATAAATAGTGTTTCCTTGAATAACCTGAATCGAAGATCGACAGCAGGAAGTTTATACCAATCTGGGTTGCCTGCACCAATAACATTTACTCCGCCATAAGAAATACCAAAACTAACATCTTCAAATACGCCAACTTCTAGTTTGCCAATAACAACACCATAAGGTAAATAATCAGTTCCAATGCTAACTAATCCTTTATCCAAAACACCGGCGGTCGGCATATCAATTAAAAACCTGTACTGGTAATTTGCATTTTCACCTGCAGTGCCTTGACTGAAAAGGTTAGGTGCAAGGCAGAATAATGTTAGAAATACACTTAATAAATTTTTCATAATTTTTTTAATGTTTAATTTTTCTTTATGAATGATTAGGTATAGAACTTATTTTCTTTACAGCTTTTGCTAAAGAAGCAATTATTTGATCGACAATTTCATCTGGAACTCCATCAGCATGCTTTGATTTTAGTCTCATATCACACTGATCATTAACATAATCTATAACCATATATTTATTGTCAGCGGTTAATACTACTTCAGTAGAGAAGAAGTCGAGGTTTGTTATATCAAATATGGTTTTAGTTATCTGATTGAGTTTTTTTGTGTTGATATGTGCTTTCAGTTCGTCATCAATCATACTATAAACATGGGTTTGATCATCCCATAAAACTGAAATTACTTTATCAAATGACCAAAAACATCTGAACCAAGTTCGCTTACCATTTATAACATTCGGGTATATTTTCTCTTGGATTAAGTATTTATCATTGTTATAAGCCACTCTTTCACTCAATACTTCTTTAAGCGATTCGGCTCCAGTTACTACCCCAATTCCGCCTCCGGTAGTATTGCATGGTTTAATTATAAATGGTCGTCCAAGTATTGCCAAATCTTCAACAGATAAAAAAATGTTTGCTTCTTGGCTATGCGGTGGAATTATAATTGAATGCGGAACATTTAAACCAGCCGTGATAAACTCCAAATGCATACTTGCTTTATCTATTGCATGTGTGACATTTTTATATGGATTGAACATTCTGGTCCTTCGTCTCTGTAAAATTTTACCTACCTCTTCAAATCTTTCATCAACATCCCACGCTCGGTCAATATATGTGTTAAAGCTTAAATTCTTCCTAAGTAAATCTTCTTTAACTTCCAACACATTATTAGGATGAATCACATAAGTACTAATCCCAAGTGATTGTAGTTGATTTTCTACCTTTAACACGAAATCTACATCGTATTCCCAGTTGTACGCTATTCCAAGGTCAAAAATTTTCATCATGCAATTATTTTTGCAAAGATATACTTTACTATATTTGTATGCAACAATTGTAGATAGGAGCTGTTACAAGGTTAATGGTGAATATTCTTTTACAGCTTAAAAAATAACATGTACTACTTAACACAAAAAATACTGATTTGGTGCAAATGAAAAGTTATTTGATGATTGGAGTTATCGCTTCCATTTTAATGATCGGTTGCTCCTCCAGTAAAGAATCTAGCAAGATTGAAAATCAAGTAAAGAATAAACAAAATTCTTCTGCTGACGATTTTAAAAAGAAGGCTATGGAGCATTTTATTAATGGATCAATTGCCGAAGCAAGAGGCGATTATGCTTCTGCAATACTTGAGTTCCAAGATGCACTTAGTCTTGACCCGAACGCAGCAGTATTTTACTCGTTAGGTAAAAATTATTACAATCTAAACAAATTATCTCTCTCAATTCAAAATGCACGCAAGGCGGTTGAATTAAACCCTTATGAAAAAGAGTATTACCTCCTGCTTTCCAGTGTTTATTCTTCTGCAAAACAGTTTGATTCTGCTTTAGTAACTCTTGAAAAAGCAATCCAATTGGATACAACTGATGTTGAAATGTACTATAAACTTGCAAGGTTATATGAAGGTTCTAAGCCGCTAAAAGCAATTGAGACCTATGAAAAAATTACCTCCATTATTGGGCCTGATTGGAATGTACTTGTACATGTTGCTGAACTATACGAAAAATTAGGGAACCTTGATGCCGCTGTTTCATCTATTGAAAAACTAATTTCATTGGACCCCGCTAATGTTGGGCTTCAAAAAATATTAATAGACTTTTATCAGAAAGCAAACAATTTTGATAAAGCATTAAGTACCGTTGATGATATTTTGGAGTTGACGCCAGATGATTTGGAAGCAAGAGAACGAAAAGCTCAGATATTAATAATGCAAAATAAGTGGGACTTGGCTGCAGAAGAATATAATTATATTCTGATGCAGAAAGATGTTCCACTGGATATTAAAATTCGAATAGGAGCTTCTTACTTTAATCGCTCGCTAAAGGATTCATCATTAACTAATGTTACTAAAGAGTTCTTTCAAACTATTGATAAGGATACAACTGACTGGCAAGTAAAAATGTTTCTTGGTGCCATAGCAATAAATGAAAAGCAAGATTCTGCCGCTATCGAATATTTCAGGGTTGTAATTGACCTCGCTCGATGGAATTCTGATGCTTGGGTCAGGCTAGGCGGGTTATACTTTGATAACCGAAAATATGAGGAAGCCGTTAAGGTGATGGATGAGGCAATTTTGCTTTTCCCAGATGATTTTAGTATCAATTTAATTCTTGGGTTATCGCTTTCACAACTAGATAAACATTTTGATGCAAAGCCATATTTAAAGAAAGCAGTAGAACTTAATCCAAATGATATGACTTCACTCTCATCTTATGCTTTCGCACTTAGCCAATTAAAAGAAAATGAATTAGCAGTTACTTACTTAAAACAGGCACTTAAAATAAGACCCGATGATGTTAATTTATTAGGAACATTAGGAATGGTTTATGACGCAATGCAAAAATGGAGTGAATGTGATAGTGTTTATGAAAGAGCACTTGAACTGGACTCACAGAATGCTTTGGTTAACAATAATTACGCTTACTCACTTTCGGAGAGAGGCGAAAGACTTGAAGAAGCTTTAAATATGGTTCAAATTGCAGTAGCTGCAGATTCACTTAATACATCATATCTAGATACAATTGGCTGGGTTTATTTTAAGCTTGGCGATTATAAAAAAGCAAAAGATTATCTTGAAAAGGCAATTGAAATTGGCGGCGAATCTGCTGTAATGCTGGATCACTTAGGCGATATCATTTTTAAGCTGGGTGAAATTTAAAAAGCAAAAAATTTATGGCAAAAAGCTTTTGAGCTGGACAAGACTAATGTTTCTATAAAATTAAAAATTGAAAAAGGTGAAATTTGAAGTTCTTAAAATCTATTCTCCTCTTTACTGCCATTATTCCCGTTTTTTGGTTCATTGGTTGTGTACCTTCTAAACCTACAGAAGAGTTAGAAATTCTTTCCTCAGAAAGGTTAATCAATAAATTAGAAGTAAATAGACGACGTATAAAAAGTTTTGAAGGAAACGGTACAATCATTGTGAAAAATTCACAAATGAATAACAGTGCATCATTCAGAATTGTACTGCAAAAACCAGATTCGATTTACTTAACAATTTACGGTCCATTTGGAATTGAACTTGCACAATCATTAGTTACTAAAGATAATTTTGTGTTTTATGATGCACTGCAGAACACAGCGTATGAAGGAAAAGTTGAAGAAAATGTACTGAGAAATATTTTTAAAATAGATTTATCTTTTAATGAACTGATTGATGCTTTTATCGGTTCGGTAAACTTAACTGAAAATTTGTACAAGCAGCCTTCTAGTTATGAAGTAGTTTATGATAAGTATTTAATTACTTATAAAGATTCTCTTTCGGATAAAACATCTGAATACAAGGTAGATGTGCGAGAGCTGGGAATTACAGAGTATTCACTTAGAAAAGGCAGCAATGAAATTTTAATCCAAGGAAAATATTCAGATTTTGGATTAATTGAAGGCGTAGCTGTCCCGTATAAAATCGAATTACAAAATCCGAGAGAAAATCAATTTGTATCTGTAGAGTATAAAAGTATGTCGGCAAATAAAAAGAATATATTTGTAGATTTTAAAATTCCAGAAGATGCAACTATTATCAAATGGTAGCCCGGTTAAAAATTAGTCTAATCTTTTTTTTACTCTCCTCACTCTTAATTGATAAATCAGCTCAAAATAATTCTCAGATTTCCTCAAAGCAGAAAGAGTTAAATATTATTAAAGGGGAAATATCCAAGATTGAAAAAGAAATTCAGAATAAAAGTAAAAAGGAAAAAGAGACTTATCAGCTATTGCAGAAATATGATAAGCAGACTTTTTTGCTAAATAAAATTATAGCAAACTATCGAAATGATATCAACGAGAAGGAGAATACGATTGCTGATATAAGAAAAAAGAATGAGGAACTCACAAAAAAAATAAATCAGCTCCAGACAGACTACGCAAAGTATGTAAAAGCGGTTTACAAAAAGAAAATCCAATCAGATCTTGCTTTGATATTTAATTCTGAATCTTTATCACAAGCACTTAGCCGAATTTTTTACCTTAAAAGATTTTCTGATAGAAGAAGAAAAGATCTTGATGTGCTGGAAAAAAGTAGAATTGAGTTGGCTGCTTCGGAAGGCTTGATTAAAAAGGAGCTTGAAGTTAAAAACATCGTTGTTAATGAAAAGATTGAAGAAGAAAACTCATTAAAGAAAAAAACTATCGATAGAAGAAAGGTCCTAAATACAATTAAAAGGGACAGAAAAGCATTGCTGGATGAATTAAATGCAAAGAAGAAAGCTGAAGTAGTAATTAAAAATTTGATTGCGAAGCTTAATTCAGAAAAAATTAAAAGGGAGAATGAAAATAAGCTTCGTAACAAAGTGGCAGGCGAAAAAAAACTAATGGATAAAAACACTGAAAGTGTATCACTTAAAAAAAATCTAACTTCACCGCCTGTTAATCTCCCAAAGAATATTCCAAATAACCAAAGTCCAGTTGTATTTCAACAACTAAAAGGCAAGCTAATGTGGCCGATTAATGGAGGACGAATTATCAGAAGGTTTGGAGAAAACAAAAACTTTTCCTTGAACACTGTTACATTGAATTACGGTGTTGATATTAAAGCGGGTTCTGACTTTAAAGTCAAATCGGTTGCTAGCGGGGTTGTATCAGCTATTGAATGGATACCTGGTTATGGAAGCATTATAATAATTAGCCATAATGATGATTTTAGGACCGTATACAGCCATTTAAACGAAATTCTGGTAATTGAAGGCAATACAGTTAATGCTGGTCAGCCCATTGCTTCAGTAGGGGAAACAATTGAAGGTAATATACTTCATTTTGAAGTATGGAATTCCCGAGAGAATCTTAACCCAGAAATTTGGTTAGCTAAAAAATAACTTGAAACACTTTTTAAATAGTAAAATTGCTGCAAATCTTTTTTCTTTAACATCTGCAGAAATTGCAAAGCGTCTGCTGGGATTTTTTACTCTTGTCTATTTGGGACGAACTCTTAACAGCACTGGATTTGGGATTATTGGATTTGCAGCTGCAATAATTTCTTATTTTATTCTAATTGTAAACTTTGGATTTAACAACTACGCAACTGTAGAAATAGCAAAGGATACAAGTAAAATACAAACGTATGTTAATAATATTTTATCAATCAGAATTTTTCTATCAATAATTTTAACCGCGGTTCTTATAGTGTACTTGTTATACTCTGAAAAAACGTTAGAGACAAAATACGTAATACTAATTACTGGAATAACAGTATATGCCCATGCTATAGCACTTAATTGGGTATTCCAAGCTGTTGAGAAAATGCAAATAATAGCTATTAGACAAGTTATGGGAGGATTACTGAGCCTAATTGGTGTATTACTATTTGTAAAAACGCCGAATGACGTTATAGTTGCTTCAATAATTATTTCGTTATCGTTATTGCTGGGAAATACTTGGTTCATTCCAATCTACCAAAAAATGTATGGAAAAATAAAATTTGAATTCGATTTAAGATTTTGGAAAGAATTAATTCAAAAGTCCTTTCCGCTTGCATATGCTGCGGTTATGATTGGTGTATATTATAACCTTGATTTAGTAATGCTAGGCTATATGCAATCTGAATCTGATGTAGGTATTTTTAACGCTGCATTCAAAGTGTTTTTACTAGGTACATTACCATTTCAATTAATTTTCACTTCTTTTTTCCCGTCTCTTTCTAGAGTCGGATTGATAAACTCGAGAGAGTTTAGAACCTTGCTTACTAACTTTGGAAAAACAGTAATCGGTACTGGACTGCTCTCCGGAACAATAATTCTTTTATTTTCTGATAGAATTATTTTCATAATATTTGGAGAGAATTATCACAATTCAGTTTTGCCTTTATCAATTTTAGCAGTAAATATTGTTGTGATTGGCTTTAATGTTTTTTTGGGAAACCCGTTAATTGCTTGGGGAAAAAATAAAGAATACTCAATAGCCATTACAGCAGGTGCGGTTACAAATATTGTCCTAAATTTTATTTTGATCCCAAAGTATAACTATGTGGGAGCAGCATTGGCAACGTTAGCATCAGAGTTAGCTGTTTTTATTGGCGTATTTTATCTTTTCAAAAAATTTACGTTAGGCTTATTTTCAAGTAAGAATAATGAAGTATGATTTTTTAATAGTTGGTGCTGGATTTGCTGGTTCAGTTATGGCAGAACGGCTTGCCTCACAGCTGAATAAAAAAGTCTTAGTTATTGATAAGCGAA
Source organism: Ignavibacteriaceae bacterium (assembly GCA_013388515.1). GTDB lineage: Bacteria > Bacteroidota > Ignavibacteria > Ignavibacteriales > Ignavibacteriaceae > XYD12-FULL-36-8. The sequence continues at coordinate 28,845 of JACAFC010000056.1, forward strand.
ATCATATTGGCGGCAATGCGTTTGATGAATATGATAAAAATGGAATACTTATTCATCGTTATGGACCTCATATATTCCATACCAATAACGAAAAAGTTTTTAAGTATTTGTCCCTATTTACTGATTGGGAATTTTACGAACATAAAGTGCTTGCAAAATTGGGAGAAGATTACTACCCGATTCCTATTAACAGAACAACTATTAATAAACTTTACAAAGCAAATTTTACCACCAATGATGAAGTCAAAGAATTTCTTAATTCAAAAAAAGAAAGGCGATACCCAATTAGAAATTCTGAAGACATTATTGTGAATCAAGTTGGATATGACTTGTTTGAAAAATTCTTTAAACATTACACAAAAAAGCAATGGAACATAGAACCAAAAGATCTGTCACCGGCCGTCTGCGGAAGAGTTCCAGTTAGATTTGATAATGATGACAGATACTTTACTGATAAATATCAGTTCATGCCCAAAGATGGCTACACAAAAATGTTTGAGAGAATGCTTACCCACAAAAATATTGAGATTAGACTAAACACAGATTATTTTGACATATTATCTGATGAAAAATATAATTTCCTTATTTATACCGGACCAATAGATCGATTCTTTAATTACAAATATGGTAAGCTGCCATACAGATCAATTAGATTTGAGTGGAAGAATTTAAATATTGAAAAAGTTCAGCCAGTTGGAGTTGTTAATTATGTCGATCCTAATAAAGCATATACAAGAGTAACTGAATATAAACATCTTACCATGCAAAATACTAGAACAACTACAATCTCATACGAATATACCCAAGCAGATGGTGAACCTTATTATCCAGTTCCTACTGAGGAATCTCATGCAACCTACCATAAATATCAGCATGAAGTTAGAAAAATCAATAATGTTATTTTTACTGGCAGATTGGCTACATACCAATATTACAATATGGATCAGGTAGTAGGTGCAGCCCTAAAGCAATTTGAGGAATATCTTTAAGAATGAAAAGTATGATGAACTTATTACTGTCTGCATTTAGTGAGTTTCCAAACAATGATACAGGAGGCGCAAATAAAATAATTTATCAAATTCTTAGAGGTATCGATTATAGTAAATATAGTGTTGATTACCTTTCAAAAAATTTATTTAAAAACTTTACCAAGCCTGAAGATCTAAATTCGCAGATCAATTCTTCTCTTAGTACCAAAAAGAAATTGGGTCGATTCATGTTTTATAACTTTTCTTTTTATAGAAATATTGTTTTAAGCTCATGGTATTTTTCAAAAAATCTGAAAGCAACAAACCGGTTTTATGAAAATTTAAGACTAGATAAAGAATATGATGTTCTACACGCTCATGATACCAGATCAATGTACTATCTTAAAAAGATCAAAGACAAGAAAAAAATTCTTACCATTCATTCTGATGGATCAATTGTTAATACTTTGCAGAATTATCTGGGTGATTCTAGTATTTCTAAGGACATTATGAATAAATACTTATTATATGAAAATGAAAGTTTAAAGATTGCAGATGTAATCACATTCCCTAGTCAAGCTGCAAGGGATTTGTTTCTTGAAGAAAAAGCTGAGATTGGTATCGATCTGAATAAAATTAAAGTCGTTTACAATGGGATTGATACACAGTTCATAGACAATATTAATGTTGATGAGAATTTTAAAAAAAAATATTTCTTACCTGAAGATTTTGATGTAATCATTTTTAATGCTGCTTCTCACATAAGCATCAAGAATATTGATATAGTTATAGATACTGTTTATCATCTAAAGAAGAAATACAACATCCGGGCTTTGTTATTGAATGCTGGTAGTGGGCCTAATACAACAAAATTACTTACCAAAATTAGATCACTAAATCTAAATAGCCAAGTTCGATTTTTAGGAAGGGTTCCTTCTATTGAAATTATAAAATTACTAAAATCAGCAGATATCTTGATAAGTGCTGCGGAAAGGGTAGTTTTTGATATGATAATTTTGGAGGCCCTTATGGCTGGAAGTGTAATCATAGCCAGTAATCGCGGTGGAAATTCAGAAGCTATAATCGATGGAGTTAATGGTTATTTAGTTGATGAATTAAATGGGGAAAGGTTTGCTGACGCTATCATGTGTATTGATAGAAATGTATCGAGTAATGCAAGGAAATCAGCATTACGTTTTGACTTATTGAAAATGGTGTTGGGCTTTGAAAATCTTTACACAAATTAGAAGTTAATTCTTTCATAGGGAATTATAACGCTTATTATTATCCAACATGAGAATTAAAAATTTATCAGTCTTAATGACTACTTATAATTGTGGGCATTATATTTCGCAAGCAATAACATCAATTATCAAACAGACTTATAAGAATTTTGAATTAATTATTATTGACGACGGCTCTGTTGATGATACCAAAGAAGTGATAAATCAGTTTAATGATAGTAGGATTGTTTACATTAATAAAGAACATTCTGGTTTTTCGGACTCTTTAAATTTTGGATTGAATAAAGCAAGAAGTGAATGGATTGCAAGAATGGATGCAGATGATATATCACTTCCTCAAAGATTGGAAAAACAAGTGAATTTTTTAAATAATAATTCTAAGTACAATATTATATCATCTTGGTATGCAGTTTTTAATACGGATAAAGTTAGACATCTTTTTAATTTACCTCAGGAGCATCTAGAAATTATTTCAGCTTTAAGATTGCATAGCCCCTTATGTCATGGAAGTTCTTTATATAATAAAAAGTTAATAGTTGATTGTGGGGGTTATTTTAATGTTCCATTCGGCACGGACTATAACCTGTGGCTTAGGCTAGGTAAAAAAGCTATCTTCTATAATATTCCTGAAATACTAATTTTAGTTAGAGCGAGAAAAAATTCATTGCATAGAAATCTAAATATGGATACTAGCGCGATATTGTTAATGCAAAGGAAATATTTTCCTGCTGGTACAAGCAATCCAATTAGTAAATCACAACAAAAAGAAAATTCACAAATTGAAGGATGGCGGGAATGGTTTTATGGCAGTAAAAAGGAGTCGAGAAAATATTGGATGAAGAATTATTCAATCTTCAAGGACCTAAAAATATTTCTAGCATTTATATTAAGTTTTTTACCTTCAAAATTGTTTAAGTTTATTAAACAATTAAATATTAAAGCAAGAATACATTATTTGAGATTAAGTAAGGAAAATAAAAAAGAGCTTAATTCTTTTATCTCAAGTCAATCTTATAAGTGAAAGTACTTTGAGAAAAAATATTCTCCATATTTCACCAAATTTCAATATTGCCTGTGGGGTAAGTAAGCATGTTTATAATATTCTCACTTCAAAAAAAATGGATGAAGAGTTTAATCTTTATTTTGTTACTAATGGTGGGGATGCTTTAACTAAACTCGATCGGGCTAATATCAATTATAACATAATGAATTTTACAAAAGATAAACTCTTACATATTGATCTCTTTAAAAATTTAAAATGGTTAAAGGCATTTTGTAGAGAAAAAAAAATAAATATTATCCATTCACATCACAGATATCCGGAACTGCTTGCTAACCTTATAAAAAAATTCATACCATGTAAAACAGTCATTACTGCACATAATTTCGTTTACGGAATGAAGAACATTAGTTACAAATCCGATTGTATCGTTGCCGTTAGTCACTCAGTAAAAAATCACCTTGTTAATTATTTCGGACTACCACAAAAAAAGATTAATGTTTTGTATAATTGCTTAAACTCAAATATCAGTGCAGTCACTGATATGGAAGAGTTAAAGAAAAAATTATCGCTTCCTAACAGTCAGAGGATCTTTCTCTACATTGGAAGGCTTTCGGAAGAAAAAGGAATAGATATCTTAATAGATTCGATAGATACATTATATCAAAAGAATCCTAACTGGTTACTTATTATTGTTGGTAGCAGCTTTCTTGAATTGGATATTCAGAAATTCAATTTAAACAAACCATACATAAGGGTATTCCACTCGGTTGAGGGCATTGAGTGTTTTTACAAAATAGCCAATCTAGTAATCCTTCCTTCCAAGACAGAAGGATTAGGTTACACTATGCTGGAAGCTGGGCTAAATAAGATTCCTTTTATCGGCAGCAGGGCAGGCGGTATTGCAGAGTTTATTGAAGATGGTATAAATGGATTTTTATTTGAACCGGGTAACTCCACCGATTTGGCTGATAAGATAAATTATTTACTTAATAATCCAGATATTGCTAAAAGATCGGCTGAAAGATTGAATGAAAAAGTATTAAGATTGTGTAATTGTGAAAATTATTTTATTAAACTTTCTGAAATTTATGATTCGCTCCTCACAACTAACGTTATTTGAAAAATTAATTAAAAGTGAGTCCAATTTATTGGCTTTGATAAATCAAAGCCTTACTACCAGAAGCAAAATCCTCATTACATATTTCAACCAGCATTGTTTTAACATTTACAATTCAAATAATGAATATAAAGGACTAATTGATAGTCGTTTTACAGTCTTCCTTGATGGGATTGGCATTTATACAGTCTTAAAATTATTTGGATACAGAGATACACAGCGGTTTAATGCAACTGATCTGAATTATAAAATATTTAAGGTTTTTACGGTTTCTCAAACAAAACTATTTTTAGTAGGCGGTAGATTTGGGTCTGAATTGATAAACAACCAAAAGCTTGAAAAGAAACTAAATATAGTTGGATACCAACCTGGCTATTTAGATGAAAAGGATATTCCTGCATTGATTGATACAATTAAGCATGCGTCTCCCGATGTTATAGTACTTGCAGCGGGAGTGCCAAATCAAGAAATTCTAGCTTCCAAATTATCCGATCATCTTAAATTTTTATTTTTATGCGTCGGGGGATTTCTTGAATTTTATTTTGGAACTAAAAAAAGGGCGCCTCAAATTTTGAGGACTTTTGGATTAGAATGGTTGTATAGATTAGTCCAAGAACCAAATAGACTTTGGCGGCGTTACATTTTTGGAATTCCAACCTTTTGTTTAAATGTTTTTCGAAAAAAAACTAAAGGATAAAAACCTAAATTTGGTTATTTTCAATTACTATCTGAAAAGTTTATGTGATTTTTCCTTCAGCTTTATTATTTCTTAACAATCAATTTGTAGAAAGTTGATAAAAAAAAGACAATATTAACAAAACTACTGGGGATTTCATGAGAAGTCTAACGTTATTTTTTGTTACTGTAGTATTCTTTTTGAATAATATTACTGCGCAAATAAATGTGAACGATTACTTGGTTACATCAAATGGTTTCACATTTAATGTACAATTCCAAAACCAACCATATACTATTAATGGTGAGAATAGAAATGTTATAAATTTCCAGAACTCTATCGATGAAAGTGCTCCAGGTTCACCAATACTTCCAAGCAAAACAATTTTTATAGCAATACCGCCGTTTAGTAAAATTAAATTGCATTTTCAAAATGAAAAATTAAATCTGATCAAAAATGTATTTCTTAAGGGCAATCCGGTAGTTAAGCTGCAAACGGATTCCAGTATAACTTATATGGATACTGAAATTCAAACAGCTTATTTGAGTAAAACAACTTATCCTGAACCAAGATTTAAAATTGAGGGCTATAGCTGGGTTGGGGATTATTACTGTGCCATCATAAAAATTTTTACTCATCAGTACGATTGGTCTCATCGGAATGTTTTCGAGCTTCTCGAAGCACAAATAAATGTTGAAGTGTTTGATAAAAAACCTTACCGATTAAACAATTCTCCTATATCGGATTATAATAAAGCACTATCTAAATTAATTATTAATTATCAGCATGCACAAGATTTCAGGTCATTTCGTGTGTTTAAAGAACAAAATGATTTTTCCAAAGATTGGATTGACTACTCAAAAGAATATGTAAAGCTTGCAGTTCCTGCTGATGGTATTTATAGAATAACTTATGAGGATTTGCAGCAGTACGGACTAAACACACAAATAATCAATCCTAATACAATAAAAATATTTTTAAAAGGTGAGGAACTTCCTCTCTATATATCTGGTGAATCTGATAATTCATTTGATCAAAATGACTTTATTGAATTCTGGTGCAAGAAAAACTATGGCAGCACAGAGTACCGTAAACTTGTGGGGCAAGGTGAAGATTACTTACCCTTCCTAGATATTTATTCAGATACGTCTATAATATGGCTAACATGGGATGGAGAAAATGGCAGCAGGATCTCTGAAGTTAATCAATTCATTTCGGGGCTCAATGATTCAATAACTTCTCATCTTGTAAAATTGCATCTTGAAAAAGATGCACTTTTCTGGTATTACGGTTTTGAAATTCCAAGAATTCAATTACCATTTTGGCACGAGAATAAAACTTGGATATGGCTTCAGGTAACCAATAGTGGAACCACATCTTTTCCATTTGGAGCAAGTTCAATTGTTCCAAATACTAACGTAACTACACTATCAAGATTAAACAGCTGGTATTCTGATGGGGTTGTATACAATGCACATAAGTATGGGGCTAGATTAAATTCCACACAAATACAGGACTCGGTGGTATTTAGTTTTGAAACAATTGCAAATTTAAAAGCCGAATTTAATTCTAATGACTTAATAGACGGGACTAAAAATTATCGAATAGCAGGAATGCAAAATGAAGCGGGTAAATCGCACAAAGCCGTAGTCGATTGGGTTGATATTGAATATTTTCAGCATACAGTTGCTCAAAATGATTCGCTGCTGATTACTATACCGGATTCTGTCTTATCGGCAGTTAGGGTAGTCAAAATTAGTTCTGTAGCTGCGGACAGCGCTTCCTTGATCATCTACAAAATTGGCGGACATGCACAAAAAATCAATTCTTTTCAACTAAACGAAAATACTGTAACCTTTACGGATACCATTAGCGGTGGCGATCAGTATTTTATTGTTAAAAATACATTTATTAAAAAACCAAGTTTTTTATACAAGAAGAAATTCTTAAATCTAAGAAGTATTGATAAGCAGGCAGACTATATTTTAATTTCAAATTATGGGCTGTCAATTGGTGCAGATCAATATGCTAGTTTTATAGAAAATAGTTACAACTTGAATGTTGAGAAAGTTTTTGTGCAAGATTTATATGACGAGTTTAGTTTTGGTTACTTGAGACCTGAATCTATTAAAGAGTTTTTGATATTTGCCTACGACCATTGGCAGTTTCCTAAACCCTCGTACCTTTTGCTGCTGGGAGATTGTACTTACGACTACAAAAATTTATTTACGAATGTTCCAAATCCCCGAAAAGAAATTTTAGTTCCTTCATTTGGAAATCCTGTGAGCGATTCTTGGTACACAATGTGGGATACAACTAATTTAAATATTCAGCAAATGTTTGTTGGCAGAATACCTGCAAACTCAAACGAAGAAGTTTTAAGATATTTGGACAAACACAGCAAGTATATCTTTAGAAATTATGATGACTGGAATAAAAAGTTTTTGTTATTTAGTGGAGGTTACCCAACAAATCTTTCACAAATGGAACAAATAAAGCAAACTAATGAAAAAGTATTTACCCAAATTATTCAACCACCACCAATAGGTGGAAGAGCTATGCATTTCTATAAAACCAACAATCCAGCTACTAATCTTGGTCCGTATTCCGCTGAGCAAATTCGTGAAGCGCTAAATAATGGAGGACTGTTTATTTCTTATGTTGGGCATAGTGGTACTAGAACTTGGGATAACGGCATAACCGAACCTTCCGATATTAAAAATGCTTATGATGATAGATATCCAATAGTTACAGATAATGGCTGTTCAACAGGAAAGTTTGCTGAACCCGATATAGATTCTTTCGGTGAACTTTTTGTAGTTCAAGATGCAAAAGGTCAAGCTATCAACTATTTGGGTAACTCGAGTTTGGGATACACCTCTACCGGTTTTAGAATGCCGGAATTATTCTATAAACGACTTATGGTTGATTCAGCGGAATGTATAGGAGAGGCACATTTTTTAGCAAAGATGGATAATTTTATACAATCTGGAATAAATGATGTTAACAAATTGTACAATTATTGCAGCGTTTTATTTGGAGATCCATTAATCAAGGTATCAACACCCGAAAAACCGAATTTCGTATTAGGCAACAACGCAATTACAATTTTAAATGAATTCATTACTAACAATTCGGATTCACTAGAACTGAAATTAATTATTAATAATTGGGGAAAAGTAATTAATGATTCTCTTGCGGTTGAGTTAGTAACTTCCTTACCTGATTCAATTATTTTTTCAAACCGGTTAATGATTAATTCACCTTTTTATTCGGATACGCTTGAAATTAAAATACCATTGAAAGGATATACTGGAGAGCATACTTTATCCATGCAGTTGGATCCAGATAATTCTATTGATGAAATTTATGAGACTGATAATTCGGCTGAAATAAAATTTATTGTTTACTCCACAAAAATAAGACCTATAGAAGTTGAAACATTTTATAATTCTACTAGGAATTCGCTTACAGTACTAAATCCAACAAATCATTCTGCTGAACAGGGCAGTCAACTTGAATTTGCCGTTGCATCAAAAAATGATTTTTCAAACCAAACTTTGTTTCTTAAGGATTTTGATTCTCTAAAAACAACATTACCAATAACTAATCTTCAACCAAGAACACGATATTATTGGCGTGCCAAATTAAAGAATGGCGCAGAGGATTGGAGTCCAACAGTTTCATTTTTTAATACTGAAAGCCCAAACAACTACAGTTGGTTTATGGGAAGTTCTTTTAATCTTAACGATATTAAACTTAATAAAGTTGAATTTGATTCAGTAATGAATGGCTGGAGACTGAAGAAAGGCAATAACAATCTTAAAATTGGTTCTGCTGGTTTTAGTGACGGCAAATATGCTTCTATTCAATATAACTTTTTAGAGTATGTTTCGAATACTTTCTTTAGAGGTTTTGCTACTGCACTTATTGATAGCTTCGATTTGCATCCTTATAATTTAAGAACCTTTGAATATCCGGTTACTCCTTCAAGAGACAGCTTAATTTCATATTTAAACTCTTTGGAAACGGGATCCATTCTCGCTGTCGCTGCAACCGATGAGGTTTCCGAATTTTTTAACGGAGCTGTCGGCGATAGTCTCAAAAGAAAATTGCGAGGATTCGGAAGTGTGTATGTTGATAGTATAAGGTGGCGAGATTCTTGGGCGTTGATAGGTATCAAAGGAGCTGCAAAAGGAACTGTTCCTGAAGTTTTCAGTAAAAGCCTCACAGGCCCGGCGATAATTGATACTTTTAAGTTTGTTCAATTTTCGAACGGACAAATTGAATTCCCAGTGTGTAGAAATTCGATTAAATGGTTAAATGTTTTTAAAAAAGATTCAATCCCCAATGGGGCTGCAATTAATTACTTCCCGTTGGGGCATACAGAAACAGGCAATATAGATACTTTATCTTCACTTACATTTGAAGCGGATGAAGCGTCGATTAGTAATATTGATAGCCGAATCTACAAACAAATATCAATCATGGCTGAACTAAAAGCGAATGATGCCTCAGAATCCCCTCAAATAAATGAAGTAGCAGTTAATTATAATTCACCAGCAGAATTGGGAATTAACTATCAAGTTGTATCTTTAGATGATGATTCTATCAACCAGGGTGATAATGCAGAACTGCACTACTATTTATACAATGTTGGAAAATCTGCAGCTGATAGTTTTAAAGTTATGGTTGAGGTTATAAAAAATGATAACTCAAAAGAAAAAATTTATGAAAGTGAAATTTTATCAATAGGGGGTGGACAAAGACAATTATTCAACCTTACATATAATACTTCAAATTGCACTGGTAATTGCGCATTCTATATTACAATTGATTCTGAGAATAGAATTAATGAGTTATTTGAGGATAATAATATTTACTCAATTCCATTTTTTGTAAAAGCAGATACCACTAAGCCTGTGCTGACTGTTCTATTTAACGGAAGCGAAATTATGGACGGAGATTATGTCGAAGCTAAACCAACTATAAAAATGGAACTAAGCGACCAATCGAACCTGCCAATTGCAGATACCAGCTCCATATCTATTTTCCTAAATAATATTCCAGTTTACTTTGCTCAAAACTCAAATATTCTCACTTTTCAAATAAACACCAGCAACCCAAAACTTGTGGTAGAGTATAAACCAACTCTACAAGAAGGTGAAAATAATTTAAAGGTTTTGGCAAATGATGGTTATGGAAATCAGTTTGATTCGTTGGGATTTCAAAAAAGATTTTTAGTCTCGAATGAAGCTAAACTTCTTTATACATATAATTATCCAAATCCTGCTAATGCGCATACATATTTTACATTTCGGTTAACTCAAATCCCCGAGCAAATAAAAATTATGATATATACCGTATCAGGCAGGTTGGTTAAGGAGATAATAAAAAAAGGTACAGAATTAACAACCGATTTCAATAAAATTTTTTGGGATACAAGAGATGAGGATGGCGATTTATTAGGCAATGGAACTTATTTGTACAAGGTAATCATGAGTGATGGAAATAAAACCGAAACAACTACCCAAAAATTGGCTATTGTTCGTTAATAAGCATTATTAGTCTATGAGATTTTTTCAAACTTGGAACACAAATAATTGCTCATACATTTTTTATGAATCTATTGAGCAAATCATTTTTTCCTCTTATGTTATAATTAAAAAAAAATCATTCTAAATACAGGTGAAGTATGAAAAAACTATTTTTTTTAAGTGTGATTTTTGTCTTTTCCACAATTGGTTATTCTCAATTTGGAGGTTTTCCAAAAGATAATACAGGGCAGCTATCTGGCGGTATGGGATTAAATTGGATTGATGGAGAGTTTTTTTACTCAATAAATTTTAATCCGGAGATCGCATTTTCAAACTTTGGTGTTGGGCTGGATTTAAAGTTGGATATTGATTCCAAGGGAAATCTTAGAAAAGAGAATTTTAATGAATTCTCGGATTATCTGAGTCTTATCAGATATGTTCGATATGGCTTGAAGCACGATCCGGTTTTTATTAAGCTGGGTGCATTGGATTATTATACTCTTGGTCATGGAAGTATAATGTACTTGTATAACAATAGCCCTACTTATGATGTAAGAAAGATTGGGTTAGTGTTTGATGTAGACTTTGGTCCTTTTGGATTTGAGTCCATTTACAGCAAGTTTGCAGAAGCAGGTGTCGCTGGACTTCGCGGCTATGTAAGACCACTCCAGTTTTCTGAGGCAAGGGATATTCCTATTCTTGGTAACCTTGAAGTTGGGTTCAGTTATGCCGGCGACTTCCATGAAAATGCGGGAGTCACTAATGCATTGTATGACAAAGTAAATAGAAAATTAAAAGTTGATAAAGACGAAGGCGCAATCAGCATTTTTGGGGTGGATGTTGGTTTGCCTATTATCCAAGGATCAATGGCGAATTTGACACTTTATGCAGATTATGCAAAAATATCCGGTTTCGGTGGTGGTACAGCAACCGGTGCAATTTTTAATTTTAATACTTTTGGATTATTGTCTGGCTCAGTTAAGCTTGAACGAAGATTTAATGGAGATGGGTATATTCCTGCATATTTCAATTCACTCTATGAGGTAGAGAGGTTTAAAGTTGATACTGTTTCAGGTTCTTTTGTCAGTAAAGTGCAACTACTTTCGGATTCCACCAGTGTAGGCAATGGATATTATGGAGAACTTGGTATTAATGTTCTTGGGCTGTTTAATATTTTAGGAAGCTATCAAAGGTTGGATAAATTTCCCACAAGTGGAATTTTGCATGTGGGTGCCGAAATTGCCCCAGAAAGTTTTCCTTTCCTGGCACGAGTTGGTTATGATAAGGTAAATATAATTGATGAGAAGGATTTGTTCGAGCTCGATAACAGATCTTATTTGTTTTTTGAACTTGGATACAAACCATATCCATTCATGATAGTGTCGATGTTGTACAATTGGACGTTCGCTCCGATAAGAGATAAAGATGACAAAGTGGTTGATTTTAAACCGCAGAAAAGAATTGAGCCAAGAGTTTATTTTGTTTATCCATTTACTCTCTGAAAAAATTAAATATTAGACTCTATAAATATTCTAAGTTCTTCAACTGAGTGAAAATGAAAATCACTTTTAAGTTGAAGAACTTTTTCTTTTGCATAACTATCCCAAAGTACTGAGGCAATTTTTACGCCAGCTGCTTTTGCAGCTTTCACATCTGCAGGCGAATCACCTATCATAAGTACTTCATCTTTATCCAAATTGAATTTGTTTATAAAAATATCAATGCCCTCTGCAGATGGCTTGTGTATTTTAACATCGTCGCCAGTGATTATTAAATCAAAATAATTTTGAATTTCTAACTTTTCTAAAGTAATTAGTGCAGCTTTTCTTCCCTTGCCAGTGTAAATAGATAAAAGAATTTTATTTTCTTTAAGGTATGTGAGGATTTGCTTAATTCCAGGGTATAAATCAGCCATATGGTGGTTATGGCTGTAATAATCATAATATTCCTTCCTAGCTTGATCATATTTAGAACCACACATTTCCTTTAATATTTGATCTTCTGTGGGGCCAAATAAACCAATAATTTCATCAGATGAATATTTCCTGCCGATGTATTTTTCTGTGATGTGATTAAATGAAGCGAAAATAAGTTCGTTTGTAGAAGTGAGTGTTCCGTCAATATCGAATATAATTCCTTTAAATTTCATTTTCTTATAACTTAATTTTGAATACGACTATTTTACCATCCATATTTGAAGCTGCGAATACATTTGCTTCAATCTGTTTAATAGTGTGAACTCTGGAAACACCCATAAAGAAGAGAGGAATAACTTCATACTTTTTATTAATTAAATATACATTACCATTCTTGCTGCCAAAAACGATATTGCCCTCCCAATCGATTAGCTGATTTGGCATCGTATCCAAACTAAAGCCGGCTTTTATTTCTTTAATTAGTTTCCCGTCATCAGCTGATAGGATGTAAAATTTGTCAAGAATGCTTTTTATATATACCTTTTTTTTATCCGAACTTAATCCAACAGATTCCCAAGCGTTAAAATCACTTTTCCTCCAGGTTGTAGTTCCTATGGAAAGATCTATTGCGGAAATAGATTTATCCGGTGTTGTAACAAATACATTTTTACCATCTGTTACAGGCCAGCAAGCTGCAGGTGAATAATAAAAATTCTTGTTCTCCGTCCATTTCCAAATTAAGCTGCCGGTGTTTTTGCTGATACAATAAAGGTAGTTATCCCAGCTGCCAAAAATTATTTTATCTTGAATTACTAAAGGCAGAGTTTCGATCATCAGAGAAGCAGAATTATTTTCCCAAATGAATTCTAAATTATTAACATCGTAACAATAAATTTTACCTGTTGCTGATCCTGCAATAATAGCTTTCGTTAGCATTCCATTAAATTCAACTTCACTTGCAATCAATTGGGAAGTAAGTGCATCGTTAAGGCCAATTGTTTGAATTATTTCACCATCATTAATACTTAAGGTAAATAAATCTCCTTCAATTGAAGCAACGGCAAGTACGTTATCAATCGCACAAGGACGGCTGAATATAGTTCTTCCTAAATTAGTTTGCCAAATTAGATCTCCTTTCAAATTATAACAGAATACATTTCCGTTTGTAGTTGTAGTGATTATACTATTATTATGGACGACAAGTGAAGTAGATTGGGTTAGCAGTTGATTATGCCTCCAAAGTAAATCTACATGAGGTGAAAGTGTAAGATCCTCTACTGAATCAACCACCTGCACGTGGTTTGGAAAGATAGTGGAAATTGTACCCCATTGTTTAGGAATACTATCAACTATGGCTTCAGATAAGCATAACGAATCTTTATGTACATCAACAATTGTATACCCAGAGAATTTAGGACGGCTAAGTGTCGATCTGCCCATAGCAGCAGGTATACCGGAAAAATTCATCAACCTGTTAGAATGACCATGTCCTGTAAGAATTGCAGCGGTATTATAATTAGCCAGTAAATTAGTTACTTTAAACCAATTATCTACGTCTCCGTCAAGAGGATGATGAACATAAAGGATAATTTTCTTTTCAATAGAAGTTTCATCCAGCATTTTTTTTAGCCACTCTAAATCCTCAACCGAAATATGCCCTCCGCCGCCACGCCATGGAATTCCGCTATTAATCCCGATGTGTCTATAATTATTAAGATCAAAAACAAATTTATCATCACCCCAAAGTTCTTTGAACTTAGTACAACCGCTTTCACTCCATTTTGTATCGTGATTTCCAGGAACAATAAAATATTTTGGTTTAAGATTATCCAATATTTGCTTTGCTAATTCGAGTTCACTATTCCTGCCTTTTTCAGTAACATCTCCAGTAACAACCACAAATTTTAGTTCTTCTCTTTTGTTTATATCCTTTACAACCTCGTGCAAATCTAGTTCGGCTCCAGGTGCTCCAACATGCAGATCTGTTATCCAAGCATACTTATATCCTTGAGATAAAAGACTAATATGCATGAAGGTTATAAAGGTGAATAAAAATAAATTTTTCATAATATTTTATCTATTTTAATAAACAAATTTAGTAATAATTTCTAATCATATTTTTTAATAAAGAGTGGATACAGCTTTTCTAAAAAAACACGAAGATAAACGAATAAGAAAAGGTCATCTTTGGATTTTTAGCAACGAAATATTTAGAATTGAAGGCCTTCCTCAAAATGGCAGTTTAATAAAAATTCATGATGCTGATAACCGCTTCTTAGGTACCGGATTCTATAATAAGAATTCGCTAATTGCAATTAGATTTATATCTAACTCAGAAATTGAAGATTTGAAGGATTTATTTTATAAGAGGATTTTGGATGCGTACAATCTCAGAAAAAAAATTTACCCAAGCAGAGAATCATTCCGCATGGTTTTTGCTGAAAGTGATTTTCTCCCAGGACTGATCATTGACAAATACAATGATTCTTTTGTACTTCAAATTAATTCTTTTGGGATGCAAAATAATATTCACTTGATCATTGAAATTTTAGAAAGTCACTTTAAGGCAAAGAATATTTTTTCATTGAATGATTTTTATTTGCGAAAATTGGAAGGTTTACCAGAAGACAATCAAGTTTATTTAGGACAGCTTGGTACAGAAATTATTGATGATGGCTCAGCTATGTATAAAGTAGATTTTAGTAAATCGCAAAAAACCGGCTTTTATTTTGATCAAAGTGATAACCGATTCTTTATTGAAAGATTAGTATTTGATAAAACTGTTGCAGATGTATTTTGCAATTCCGGTGGATTTGGTTTGCACGCTATAAAAGCAAATGCAAAATCAGTGGATTTCATTGATTCATCTGAAAGAGAAATAGAAAATGTTAAGCTAAATTGCTCATTAAATTCAATTGTAGGCAAAACAAATTTTTATGTAGATGATGCATTTGATTTCATGGAGAAATCTTACGTAGCTCAAAAAAAGTATGATGTTGTTATGATAGATCCTCCGGCATTCGCAAAGAATAAAAAAAGTTTGATAACTGCAAAAAAAGGTTACGAAAAATTGAACCGGCTAGCACTTTCAATAATAAATGAAGGAGGATTTCTAGTTTCTTCATCATGTTCACATCACATAAAGAAAGAAGATTTTTTGGAAACCATAAGCCAAGCAGCAATGAAAACTGGTAAAAGTCTTCAGCTTATTCATTTCAGCGGTGCTTCACTTGATCATCCCAAATTGCTGGCGATGGATGAAACAGAATATCTTAAATTTACCGTTTTCAAAGTAAATAACTGTTAAATTTTAATAAATCTTGATTAGAAACTGCAACATTTTTAAGTTTGCAACCGTCTAATCTTATTAACTCTCATCATTTAAATAATCATTTGTGAGGTTTTATTTGGATATCTCAGAATTAAATGAAAAAATTAAGAAAGAAAGTGCTTTTATAGACATCCTTCTTAATGAAATTAGCAAAGTAATTGTCGGGCAGCGAAATATTGTTGAAAAAATGGTTGTGGGATTGATCAGCAATGGGCATATTTTGCTAGAAGGTGTTCCCGGCTTAGCAAAAACCTTAGCAATAAAAACACTCTCCTCGGCCATGAAAGCAAAATTTCAGAGGATTCAGTTTACTCCAGATTTGCTTCCAGCTGACTTGGTAGGTACAATGATATACAATCAAAAAGATGGAAACTTTCTGATAAGAAAAGGGCCTATTTTCGCAAATTTTATCCTAGCTGATGAAATAAACAGAGCACCAGCAAAAGTTCAAAGTGCTCTCCTTGAAGCTATGCAAGAGAGACAAGTAACAATAGGTGAAACTACACATAAGCTTGAAGAACCCTTTTTAGTTTTAGCAACTCAAAATCCTATTGAGCAAGAGGGAACGTATCCTTTACCGGAAGCACAGGTAGATCGATTTATGCTAAAGCTAAAGATTTCGTATCCATCTCGTGAAGAAGAACTTAAAATAATGCGGCAAAATATCAGTCTCTCTGAAAAAAATGTCAATCAAGTAATTTCACCTGAGGATATTTTAAGAGCAAGATCAGTTGTTCATGAAGTGTACATTGATGAAAAAATTGAAAAGTATATTTTGGATATAGTATTTGCAACACGTTCCCCGCAGCAATTTGATTTGGGCAAACTTAGTGATCTTATTAGTTATGGAGCATCCCCGCGTGCATCAATAAATCTTGCTCTCGGTGCAAAAGCAATGGCATTTATTCGCAGAAGAGGTTACGTTATTCCGGAAGACGTTAGAGCGATATGTGCAGATGTACTAAGGCATCGTATTGCGGTTACCTACGAAGCCGAAGCTGAAGATATTACGAGCGAATCAATTATTTCCGAAATTCTTAACAAACTAGAAGTGCCGTAAGAATGATTTCAAAAGAGCTGTTGAAGCAAGTCCGACAGATTGAAATCCGCACAAAAGGCTTGGTTAACCAAGTTTTCTCTGGCGAGTACCATTCGGTATTTAAAGGAAGAGGAATGGAATTTTCGGAAGTACGAGAATACAATTTTGGTGACGATATCCGGAATATCGATTGGAATGTTACTGCACGATTTGGACATCCTTATATTAAAATCTTTGAAGAGGAAAGAGAATTAACAGTAATATTGCTTGTTGATTTGAGCGGCTCATTAGCATTTGGTTCAGTTGATAAAACCAAACAGCAAATTGCCACTGAGTTGAGTTCGATCTTAGCATTTTCGGCACTAAAAAATAATGACAAAGTTGGGCTTTTCCTCTTCAGTGATAAGATTGAAAAGTTTATTCCTCCTCGCAAAGGCAGAAAACATGTTCTCAGAATTATCCGAGACCTCCTTTCATTTAAACCTGAAGGAAAGAAAACAAATATTAAAGCTGCACTTGAACACATGAACCATGCAATTAAAAAGAAAAGCATTGTTTTTCTTATTTCTGATTTTATGGATGAAGGGTATGAGAAGATTTTAAGAATTGTTGGGAAAAAACATGATTTGATTGGTATCGTAATTAACGATCAGCGGGAACATGATGTTCCTAAATTAGGATTAATTAAGTTCACAGATGCCGAAACTGGATCTGAAAGATGGGTTGACACAAACAGCTCAAATTTCCAAAAACAAATTAAACTTTATTATGACCAACAGCTCGCAAAGAGGAAATCTTTATTCATTACTAGCAGACTTGACAGCATTGAGATAAAAACTGGACAAAACTACATAACTCCTCTTGTTAATTTTTTTAAGCTGCGTGAGAGGCGATGGTAAGAACTTTCTATTTCATTTTCTCTTTAGCATCTCTTTTTAATTATTGTTTGTATTCTCAAACAATTTCGGCTCGTGCTTATACAGACAAATCTAAGTATGAAGTAGGGGACTATATAACATATTCCATTGAAATTTCTCATGATCGAAACCTAAAAGTTTACAAACCAATTCTAAGTGAATTAATTAAAGGTTTGGATGTCATTAACAGTGAAGAACCTACAGTTGAAGACGACCAAGGAAATAAAAAAATTTTTTACAGATACACTATTTCAAAGTATGATTCGGCGGAAGTTACAATTCCTTCTGTTCCAATAATTTACAAATTTGGAAATGATACGACGTCACTGCAAGTTTATACCAATCCTGTAACATTCCTTGTTAGCACTCTGCCAGTGATTCAGAATGCAGAAATAAAAGATGTCAAACCACCAATATCAATTCCGTTAGGCTTAATCACATTTTTGCTTATTGTAGCTGTAATTATCTTACTAATTGCATTAGCAGTTTATTTATACAGAAGACAACAGAAAAAAAAGAGAAAACACGTTCATCGGAAGAAGATTTATATCATTCCACCTCATGTTAAAGCACTTTCTGAACTGCATAAATTGGATGAAATGCAGCTCTGGCAGCAAGGAAAAGTTAAGGAATATCATTCAATCATCACAGAAATTATTCGACGATACTTTGAGGAGCGTTTTAAAATATTGGCTCTCGAATCCTCAACAACCGAAATAATGGAGCAACTCAAAAGGGTGGTCCTTCCGGAAAATATTTACAAGACTGTAAATAATTTTTTGGATAATGCAGATTTGGTGAAATTTGCAAAATACAAACCGCTGCAAGCAATCAATGAACAAATGATGACACAAGCTATTGATATTGTAGAGAACACTGTTCCAGTTACAAGTAGTAGTTCAAACTCTGGGAGATCAGATGCTAGATGATGTAACTTTCGCATATCCTTGGGTTTTATATTCCCTATTTCTTATTCCTTTGATGTTTATTTGGTATTGGTTTAAGGGAAGGAAAAAGGAACCATCGATAGGGTATTCATCATTAAATATATTTAAGACAATTTCTCCAAACTGGAAGGAAAGAATGAAACACTTGCCTTTCATATTAAGATGCATAGCGGTTGGGTTGTTAATAATTGCTTTGGCTCGACCTCAAAGTTTTTCAAGCGGAGAAAATATATTTACTGAAGGTATAGACATAGCCATGGTGCTTGATATTTCGGGCAGCATGTTGGCTGAAGATTTTAGACCAAATCGCCTCGATGCCGCAAAAGCTGTGATTGATGAATTCATAAGAGGTAGAAGTACTGATAGAATTGGATTAGTAATTTTTTCGCGAGAAGCATTTACGCAATGTCCTCTCACTGTTGATTATTCGGTTTTAAGAAACCTTCTTAAAGAAATTAGAAGCGGGATGATTGACGATGGTACCGCTATTGGAAATGCGATTGCTAATGGAGTAAATCGCCTTAAAGACAGTGAAGCTAAAAGTAAAGTTATAATCCTACTAACAGATGGAATTAATAATGCAGGAGAAGTAAATCCAATTTCTGCAGCACAAATAGCTAAAGCATTTGGAGTTAGAATCTATACTATTGGTGTTGGCACTAGAGGAGAGGCTCCGTATCCTGTTCAAACACCTTTTGGTTTGAAATATCAAATGGTTCCGGTTGAGATTGATGAAGCTGTTTTAAAAGAGATTGCCTCATTAAGTAATGGTAAATACTTCAGGGCTACGAGTAACAAAACTCTTAGCCAGATTTATAATGAAATCGACAGACTTGAAAAAACTAGAGTGGAAGTAACCTCGTATAAAAATGCAAAAGAATTATTTTCAGTTTGGTTACTCGGTGGTTTTGTCATATTACTTATTGAGCTTGCGGCTTCAAGGACAATTTTTAGGCGTTTACCTTCGGTCAATTGATGATTAAAAAGTAAAGTAAATAAAATGTTTCGATTTGCACATCCAGAATATTTATATGCGCTTTATGGATTACCCATATTGGTTGGGCTTTATTTTATTTTACTAAAACGACAAAAACAACTCCTCAATAAATTTGCTAACACCACTTTACATAAAGTTTTGGTCCCAAAATTCAGCAGAGTAAAAAGCTGGATAAAAATGTTTTTAGTTATAACATCATTGGCATTGTTGGTTTTAGCAGCAGCAAACCCTCAGGTAGGAACAAGGTTAGAAGAGGTAAAACAATCCGGTATAGATGTTTTTATTTTACTTGATGTTTCTCTAAGCATGAGTGCCGAAGATATAAAACCAAATAGGCTTGAAAAAGCTAAATTTCAAATCTCCAGCCTTATTCAAAAACTAAGAGGAGATAGAATAGGATTAATTATTTTTTCCGGTGATGCTTATGTTCAAATTCCACTTACAACCGATTATTCAGCGGCTAATTTATTTCTATCGGCAGTGGATTTTAAGTCAGTACCGCAGCCGGGTACTGCTATTGCAGCAGCAATTAATTTGGCTAATAAGTCTTTTGATTATAATGCAGGTACTCAAAAAGTAATTGTTGTGATTACAGATGGGGAAGACCATGAAGGCGATCTTGAGGAAGCAATTTCTGAGGCAACTGATAAAAAGTTAAAAATTTATACTATAGGGCTCGGATCCCCAGATGGCGTGCCTATTCCAGTTTATAATAGCCAAAATCAAACGATTGGGTTTAAAAAGGATAATGAGGGAAACACCGTTCTTACAAAATTGAATGAGTCAATTTTAATTGACATTGCCAAAAAGGGAAACGGAAAGTATTATCGGGGAAATAATTACGAAGATTATCTTGATCAAATATTTAATGAACTCTCCTCAATTGAGAAAACTGAATTTGGAACTAAAAAGGTTACTGATTACGAAGATCGATTTTATTATTTTCTTGTACCGGCAATTTTTCTGCTGATATTAGAATTCTTCCTATCCGAAAGTAAATCAAAATGGTTTTCAAAACTGAATAGAAAATTTGGTTTAGAGAAATGAATACTGAATCTAGATTTTTAATTTTATTTTTTTTGTTTTTTGCATTGTGCTTTATTAATACGAATGGACAAAGCGTAAGATCATTAAATAATGATGGTGTAGATAATTATAAAAAGAATCAGTTTTCTGAGGCTGAAGTAAATTTCAAAAAAGGATTGGAAAAATCAAAAGAAAGCTTCGAACTTAATTTCAACCTAGGGGATTCATATTATAAACAGCAGCGTTACGATGAAGCAATTAAGTCCTTTCAGAATTCACTGCAGCTTACTGAAGATGGAATGTTGAAATCTAAAGCCTTTCATAATATCGGCAATGCATTGTTAAAGGGACAAAAAATTAAGGAAAGTGTCGAAGCCTACAAAAATTCATTGAAACTCAATCCAACCGACAAAGAAACCAAGTATAATTTGTCTTATGCATTATCACTGTTAAAGCAGCAGCAAAATCAACAACAGCAGAATAAAGATCGAAACGATAAGAATAAGGATAAACAAGATCAGAATAAACAGAACCAAAACGATCAGCAAAATAAAAACAATCAGCAAAAACAGGATCAAAATCAGCAGCAAAATAAAGATCAGACTGCACAACAAGACAATTTGAAACAAGACAAAAATAAAATACCAAAAGAAGAAGCGGAAAGAATTTTAGAAGCCTTAAAAAACAACGAAAAAGATCTTCAGAAAAAATTAAGGAAAAAAGTTGGTGTACCAATTACTACGGATAAAGATTGGTAAATTAGAATCAACTTAAACGTTCATATGAAATTGAATTTTTTAAAAATATTTACTGCAATCTATCTAGTCCTAGGAGTTGAATTACTTTCTCAGTCCTTTAGTGCAAGTGTTAATTCAACCACTGTTCCACTAAATGACAGATTTGAACTTTCATTCACATTTGAAGGACAAGATATAAATGCTATCAAAGGTTTTACTCCCCCAGATTTAAACAAAGATTTTCTTGTTTTATCAGGTCCCAATCAATCTACAAGTATGCAAATAATAAATGGTGCTGTTTCAGCGTCAATCAGTTATTCTTATTACTTGCAGCCTCGGAATTTGGGAAAATATACAATCAGCTCAGCCAAACTTTTTTATAAAGATCGTGAGTTTAAAACTGATCCAATTAAAATTGAAGTAATTGCAGGCTCCACCAAACCAAAACAAACTGATCAGTCAAATGATAATGTTTCAGAGAAGGAAATTGGTGAAAATCTTTTTATTAGAGCCATTGTTGATAAACAAAAAGTGTATAAAGGAGAACAAGTTACAGTTACGTACAAATTGTACACAAGGCTTGATATCGCCGCACAAATGTCGGTTTCTAAACTTCCATCGTATCAAGGTTTTTGGGCAGAAGAATTAGAAACATCTCCCAATATTTCGTTTTCAAATGAGGTTATTAATGGTAAGCAGTTTAGAGTGGGCATTATTAAAAGAGCAGCCTTATTTCCATCTCAAACTGGTGAATTATCATTAACTCCATTCGAATTGAAGGTGCCTATCTTGGAAAAGAAAAAAAGAGGAACTGGAAATATTTTCGATGACTTTTTTGATGATCCATTTTTTGGCAGGAGGGAAACCTATGAGTATACTGCAAGATCGAATACTGCTAAAGTTACCTGTATTGATTTACCGAAAGAAAATGTTCCAGCAAACTTTAAAGGTGCTGTTGGTGATTTTATTCTTAGTGCCAAGATCGATAAGGAAAAAGTTAAGGCCAACGAACCGATTGCCCTGAAAGTTGAGATTAGTGGCACTGGCAACATGCAATTAATAACTGTACCAGAAATTAAACTACCTACTGGTTTTGAGAAATATGAACCGAAAATTTCAGAACAAATTAATCGTACTAGTACAATTTCGGGTAAAAAGACAATCGACTATTTAATTGTACCCCGACTTGCTGGTAAAGTTACTATTGCACCGATTGAATTTTCGTATTTCAACCCACGAAAAAAAACTTACGAAAGTTTAAATTCTAGTCCATTTACTATTGAAGTAATGAAGGGTGATGCCGCAAGCGATTTTAGCGGAGTACCAAAAGAAGAAATTAAACTTTTAGACAATGATATTCGATATCTTAAGGTGGACTTAGGGAACATTGAGCAAAATCATCAATTTGTTTTGATGTCTTATTGGTTTTGGGGCGGTGTTGCCTTGCCGCTTATTGGATTAATTGGATTAATAGCATGGAGAAAAAGAGATGAAAGAATTTCAGCCAATTTGCAATTATTGAGATATCAACGCGCTCAAAAAATGGCTAAATCTAGGTTGAAAATTGCAAAAAACTTAATGACCACAAATAATTATGAAGCATTTTATGCTGAGATTTCAAAAGCTTTATTTGGCTACCTTGAAGATAAACTTCATATTCCTAAGTCAGAGTTCTCACTTGAATATGCTTTAGAACAATTGACCAAAAAAAATATTAAACCAAGTATTCTTGATGATCTTAAGTCTGTAGCGGAAAAATGCGAATATGCCAGATTTGCCCCGCCTAAAATTGGGCAAGAAGGATTGAATCAAATCTATGATGCTTCGGCAAATGTAATTATTGAAATTGAAAAGGCGCTCGCGGGGTGAGTATGAAAAATTTTATAAGCATAATATTCTCAATTATTTTATTCTCCCAATTTGTTCATGCTAAAGAGATAGAAACACTTTTTAACCAGGCTGTAGCGCACTATCAAAAAGGTGAGTATGAACAAACTGTAAATTTGTTCGAACAAATTTTATCTAAGGGTTACAAAGGAAAATCTCTATATTACAATTTAGGAAACGCCTACTTCAGATTGGGAAAAATTGGTTTAGCGATTCTTAATTATGAAAGAGCAAAAAAACTTTCTCCCTCAGATGAGGATGTAAATCATAATTTAACATTTGCGAATTCCCGGTTAATAGATAAAATTGAAACACTTCCCCGTTTTCTTATTTTCGATTGGTGGGAAAATCTTCTTAGCTCAATGTCAATAGATGGATGGGCGTATGTGACATACTTTTTTTATATCTTGATTCTTGTATCAGTTGGATGTTATTATTTCGCAAGAAATTTAAAGATTCAACGGTTTGGGTTTTATAGTGGTTTTGTTTCTTTAGTTCTCCTTGTATTTGTAATAATTTTATTAGTTGTGAACTTAAATAGAGAATTTAATGTTAAACATGGTATAATAATAGATCAAGAGGTAGTTACAAAATTTTCTCCGGATCTAAATAGTAAAGATGCCTTTGTAGTTCATGAAGGTTTAAAGGTAAAAACAGAAGATAGTATTGGCGGCTGGATTAAAATTAAATTGATTGATGGCAAAGTTGGCTGGGTAAAAAGTTCGAGTTTAGAAGTTATATAATTTTTGCAGAGTATTAATCCAAATAATTAAAATTGAGGTTGTAATGAAGCAGATAGTTTTTGTGGTAGTAGTTTTAATATTTTCTCTATCGGTTAATTATTCATCGTTGGCTTCGAATCTAAAAAAAGAAGGGAACGAAATTGTTGATAGTACCAAAATGAAAGTACAAAAAACTATCGAAGGTACTTCAAAAAAAATAGAAAATAATAAAACTCAAGTGCTCGAAAATAAACCAATTAATAGCGTTTGTCCTGTTTCCGGTGAAGAGATTGATCCTGAAATAACCGCAGTGTACAAAGGGAAAACTTACGCACTTTGTTGCAAGAGTTGTTTAAAAAAGTTTAACAAGGATCCAGAAAAATATGTTTCGAAACTAAGTGAGGACGGAAAAAGTTTAAAGAAAATCAAATAATCAAAATATAAGGAGTAACTATGAAATCAGTTCTGTTTGTATTAGCACTTGGGATTTTTTTCTCTGCATCAATTTTTGCACAGGATAAAACAGATAAAGGATGCTGTAGCAGCGAATCCTCTAAAATGAGTCTTAATAAATCATGTGATTCTTCTGAGGAAGCTTATATCCCATCTGGCGAAGGTGATCAAACAGCTTCAATGCAAAGTGATGACAAAAATAAAAAGATTGAAAAAAAATCAAGTTCACTAACTGATAAGACTAAGAAAGAAAAATCAACTCTTAATTCATCTGATGATGGATGCTGTACAAGTGACAAGAAAAAAAACGTCAAATCTAAAACTTCCAAATCATAAGTATAACTTAAATGCTTTTCAGCTATCCTTTTTAGGATAGCTGAGACAGCAGTAAATTTCGCATCATCTCGACTTCTAGATTATCTTTCCCCTCGCTCTATAAATTATTGATTTGATAAAACCGAGTATATATCTTTGTTCCATGAATTCGAAGAGATATAATAATACTAAATTAGCCTTAAACATAATTGAGGGTATCTTAACATTCATTCTGATATATTTTTTTGTGGCTGCAGGGTTTAGCGATATATTAGTAAAAAAAATCTCAATTTATGTGTCAAACATATATTTACAATTTATCATATTCGCTGTTATTGTAGGTGGTTTACTTGGAATTATTTTTCTTCCTATCAATTACTATTCAAATTATTATTTGGAACATAAGTATAAACTTTCCAACCAAACTTTGTATAAATGGATTTGGGAAAATACTAAGGGATTATTTGTATCTGCAGCAATTGGATTGCCGCTTTTAGTGTTTTTCTTTTTTGTACTTAACAGGTTCGGAACAACTTGGTGGCTGCCTTTATCAATTGGATTATTTTTTCTCTCAGTAATTCTTGCGCAGTTAGTACCGGTTTTAATATTACCAATATTTTACAAAGTAACACCATTTCAAAATGAAGAGCTTAAAACAAGAATTTCTAATCTTGCTTACAATGCTGGTATCAAGGTATCAAATATCTATTCATTTGATATGAGCAAAAATACTAAGAAAGCAAATGCTGCATTTACAGGGTTAGGGAAAACAAAAAGAATTTTACTAGGTGATACTTTAATTCAGAACTACTCAAATGCTGAAATAGAAACTGTGATTGCTCATGAGCTGGGTCATTATAAAAAAAAGCATATTGTTAAAAATTTGATATTAGGCACGTTCTTCAGCTTTTTCAGTTTGTATTTAATGGCAATTCTCTATGAAAATTCTATCGGTTGGTTTGGATTTCATTCAATAAACCAAATAGCGGCAATTCCTATTTTATCTCTTTGGGCAATGCTTGTTGGTTTAATTGTTTCGCCTACTTCTAACGCAATTTCACGAAAGTTTGAATATGAAGCTGACCAATACGCCATTGATGTAACAAAAAAAGTTTCGGAATTTAAATCTGTTCTTGAAAAGTTAACAGATCAAAACTTAGGGGACAGAGAACCGCACCCATTTGTAGAATGGTTTTTTTATAGCCATCCTTCAATTAAAAAAAGGATTTTGGCAATAGAGAAATATGCTTTATTTAATGGTTTTAACTAAATAGAAGGAAATCATTTTGTTATCATTAATAAAAATATTCCTAATAGCTGTTTGGACCTTCATATGTTCTATTTTTGCAATAATATTTATTGTTTTTGATAGGAGTTTTAAACTTTACTTTGGCTTGTCACCAGTTTATAGTGGTGGGATACTTAAGATTAGCCAAGTGAAAGTACAAAAATCGGGGATGGAAAATTTCGAACATGATAAACCTTACATTTTTGTCTCAAACCATTCCAGCCAATTTGATATACCGGTACTTCAGTATTCAATACCTAATAAGATGGGAATGATATTTAAAAAAGAACTTGCTAAAATTCCCTTTTTTGGTTGGCAGTTGAAATGGGGACCTTACGTAATGATAGATAGAAAAGACTTTGAAAGTGCTCTAAAAAGTATCGAAGAAGCGAAAGAAAAAATCAGTAAAATTGGGATGTCGGTGGTTGTTTTTGCGGAAGGAACCAGAAGCAAAACTGGCGAAGTTCAACCTTTTAAAAGAGGTGCATTTTATTTGGCCAGCCGAAGTGGATATCCTATTGTTCCAGTTTCTATAAGTCACTCAAATAAAATTATGCCTAAAGGAGGTTTTAAGATTAAGGGTGGACAAATTAAAGTACATTTTGATAAACCTATTCCAACTAATCATTTAACAAATAAAAAAGATGAACTTGAGCTGATGGACAAAGTTAGGAGCATTATAATTAAGAATATGGAGAAATAAAAAATATGGCAGTAACGAAAAATGATGTTAAACACATTGCCGAACTTGCTCGCTTGGAACTTATAGAATCGGAACTTGAAGATTACACTTTTCAGCTGAATAAAATTTTAGAATACGTTGAAAAGCTTAATGAGCTTGATACTAAGGATGTACAACCACTGTCACATCCAATTGAAGGCGCAAATATTTTTAGGGATGATGTAATCAAACCTTCCATTGAGAGGGAGGAAGCTTTAGAAAATGCTCCATCAAAAAATGAAGAATTCTTCAAAGTTCCTAAAGTAATTGGCGGTGAGTAGAGATTTAGTTTTATGATAGTTGGTATAATCCCAGCAAGATTTGCATCAACACGATTAATGGGTAAACCGCTTGCCAGCATTGGCGGTAAACCAATGATTCAACATACATATGAAAGCTGTCTTAAATCAAATTTACTTAATAGGGTTGTAATTGCTGTTGATGATGAGAAAGTAGCACAAGTTATAAAAGATTTTGGTGGTTCAACGATCATGACTCCAAAAAATCTTCTTACTGGATCCGATAGAATTGCTGCTGCTGCACATCAAATTCAGGATGCCAAAATTATTGTGAATATCCAAGGTGATGAACCATTTATTCCTGGCGAAATGATTGATCAGGCAATTGAACCATTACTATTTGATTTAGCTGTCCAGGTAACCACATTAGCTAAACGTATAGAGACGGTGGATGAACTAAAATCAACATCAGTAGTAAAAGTTGTATTTGATTATCAGAATTTTGCTCTGTACTTCTCGCGCTCGCCAATTCCTTTCGTTAGAGATGCAAGAACAAACTTCGAACGAATTACAAAAATGGAAATATTTAAACACATAGGATTGTACGCCTACAGGAGAGAGGCATTGTTGCGATTCACGTCATTAGAACAAACTGATTTAGAAATTGCTGAAAGCCTTGAACAATTACGAATGCTGGAGAACGGAATGAAAATAAAAGTAGTTGAAACCGAATATGAATCATTATCTGTTGATACGCCTGAAGATTTGGAACGGGCAAGAAATTATTATTCGAGATACATTAAACCAAAACTTAAAAAGAAATGAATACTCCCAAGAGAATCCAGCTCGCTTATTTACCAACACCTCTGCAGCAGTTGTCCTTCCAAAATAAAAAGTTTGTAGTTAAACGTGATGACTTAAGCGGACTTGAAATGTCTGGCAATAAAGTTAGAAAGCTTGAGTACATACTTTATCAAGCAAAAAAAATGAATTCTGATGTAATATTTACTTGTGGAGGTGAACAATCAAATCATGCACGAGCGACAGCAGTAGCATGTGCAAAGCTGGGATTAACGTGCAGATTATTTTTATGGGGTTCTAATAAGAAGTCAACTGAAGGAAATTTATTTTTTGATAAGCTCAGCGGTTGTAAAATAACTTTTCTAGACAAAGCAGAGTATGCAAAAGTAAATGAAATTATGTTTGAAGAAAGAAAAAAGTTACTAAAACATGGTAAAAATGTTTATGTGATACCTGAAGGTGGTTCTACTACGTTAGGCATTTGGGGGTATATCAGTTTTATAGAAGAATTAGGTAAACAAATACCATTACAAAATTTTAGCGGTATTTTAACTGCAGCCGGATCAGGAGGAACAGCTGCTGGTTTACTAATTGGTTCTTCCATTATGGGACTAAATTTGAAAATATATGCCGTGAATGTTTTGTATTCAAAATTAACAATCCAAAACAAAGTATTGCGTTTAGCTGAGGCATGCAACCTTGAGTACAAATTAAATGCTTCAATTGATCCTGCTAACTTGGTAGTTCTTGACGGCTACTCTAATGAAGGCTATAAAGAAATATCGATGGACAAAATTAAGCTTATTAAAAATCTATTTATGCAAACGGGTATTTTACTTGACCCGGCTTATACTGGCAAAGCATTTAATGCTTACTATGATCATTTCCTGGGTAAAAGAAAAGAACAAGTAATTTTTCTTCATACAGGTGGATTATTCGGAGTTTTTGCAAAAAGTAAGAAGTATTTATCGGCTTAATTGTAAATGCGAAATCAAAAAATATTTAGTTGTCTTAATCCGCAATAAAAACTATTTTTAAAACATGAGTTGTATATTTTGTGATATTGTAAATAAAGTTGAGAAAGCCGAAATCCTTTTTGAGGATGAGTCAACGATTTCATTTCTTGATATCCGTCCGCTTAATTTTGGTCACTCGCTGGTTATACCCAAAAATCATTATGAAAATTTTTTTGATGTTGGTGAAAAAGATTTGAATGCTGTCATAAGTTCAACCCAATTTCTGGCTAATGCCATCAAAAAAAGTTTAGCCCCTGATGGTATTAATATTATTTCGAACAACGGCAGCTCCGCAGGTCAAACAATCTATCATTTTCATTTTCATATCATACCAAGATTTAAGAATGATCATTTTACTTTTAGACCGCAATACAAAGATTATTCTAATGGGCTGATGCAGCAATTTGCTGATAAGATTCGCGGCGGTATAAAATCTTTTGGATAATTAATTATTATGGGCAATAAAATTAGAGTTTTAATTGCGAAAGCAGGATTAGATGGGCATGACCGGGGAGCAAAAGTAATTGCGGCTGCTCTACGTGATGCCGGCATGGAAGTTATATATACAGGACTAAGGCAAACGCCGGAAATGATTGTTGAAGCTGCCCTTCAGGAAGATGTAGATGTTATTGGAATAAGTATTCTTTCTGGTGCACATATGACGATTTTTCCAAAAATTAAAAAATTAATGGATGAAAAAGGATTGAACGATGTACTCCTTACAGGTGGTGGAATTATTCCTGAAGAAGACA